>CAYQZO010000274.1:0-3417 GCA_964421925.1 uncultured Acidimicrobiaceae bacterium | reverse complement strand
CCCTTGCGCTGGTGGCGGCGGCGTGCGGATCCTCGGAAGACACCACGACGACCGCCGGTGGCGATGGCGCCGCGGACGGGCTGAGCGGGTCGGTGATCGTCTCCGGATCGTCGACCGTGGAGCCCATCACCGCCCGGGTGGGTGAGGCGTTCTCCAACCTCCACCCCAACGTCAGCGTGTCCGTCGAAGGTCCGGGCACCGGTGATGGCTTTGCCAAGTTCTGCGCCGGGGAGACCGACATCTCGGATGCGTCCCGTGCCATCAAGGACGAAGAAGCGGAGACCTGTGCCGCCGCCGGGATCGACTGGATCGAGCTCTACATCGCCATCGACGGCATCTCGGTGCTGACCTCGCACGACAACGACGTTCACAAGTGCGTGACCTTCGGCGACCTGTACGCGCTGCTCGGTCCGGAGTCCACCGGCTTTGGCAAGTGGTCAGACGCGGCGGCGCTCGCAGCCGAGGTCGGGGGAGCGACCGAGGGCGTGTACGTGGATCAAGACCTGACGGTCACCGCCCCCGGCGAGGAGTCGGGCACCTACGACTCGTTCATCGAGATCGTCCTCGAGGAAATCGCCGACGAGCGGGGCCAGGACGCGACCACACGGCCCGACTACGTGGCGTCGGCCAACGACAACGTCATCATCGAAGGCATCGCCGGCTCGCAGTACTCGCTGGGCTGGGTGGGTTACGCCTTCTACGCCAACAACACGGACAAGGTGGCTGCTCTCGACATCGACGGCGGGAATGGGTGCATGGCACCGACGACGGAGTCGATCGCCGATGGCAGCTACCCGATCGCCCGCCCGCTGTTCTTCTACGTCAACGCCAACAAGCTGGCGGAGAACGAAGCGCTCGCCGAGTTCGTCGACTACTACCTCTCCGACGACGGTCTCGCTGAAGTCAGCAATGCCGGATACGTGGCGCTGACGGACTATGGGCCGACCAGGGACAACTGGAACAGCATGACGACCGGAAGGGTGTTCAGCTAACCAAGGAACAGCTTCCTGAACGAGTAGGAGGGTGGGCGTTCCATGGGGGGAGCCCACCCTCCTACTCTCAGGGACCACACGCGCAAATGCAGCAAGCCATTTCGACAACCGACCTGAGCGGGAGCCCGAAGCGCCATCGTCGGGAGCGCTTCTGGCGGTGGCTGTTCTTCCTCGCCGGGTTGATCTCGATCGTGATCAGCATCGCCATCGTCGTCTCCCTCGCCCAGGAGGCGTGGAACTTCATCTCCGGACTCATCGCAGAAAACGATCTCGGTGCGCTGTGGACCGTGGGCTGGTTCCCCCGCCGGGGGTTGTACGACATCCGCACCATCCTCGTCGGGACCGCCATCATCGCGATCGTCGCCATCATCGTCGCTCTCCCCCTCGGGCTGGGAGCGGCGGTCTACCTCTCCGAGTACGCCTCACCGCGGGCCCGAAAGACGCTGAAGCCCTCGCTCGAGATCCTCGCCGGCATTCCGTCGGTGGTCCTGGGTTTCTGGGCCCTGTTCTTCATCAGCCCCCAGATCGTGCAGCGGATCTGGGACAGCGCGGGGGTCTTCTCGATGATGGCTGCCGGCATCGGAGTGGGCGTTCTCATCATCCCGCTGGTCGCGTCGGTGTCCGAGGACGCCCTGCGCGCCGTCCCGGGCGAGCTGCGCGCCGCCTCCTACGGCCTGGGGGCCAACCAGATGTCCACCACGGTGCGGGTGGTGATCCCCGCAGCCATCTCCGGGATCTCCGCATCCGTCATCCTCGCCCTCTCCCGGGCCATCGGTGAGACCATGATCGTGTTCATGGCCGCCGGTGCCGTGGGCGGGGCGCTCTTCACCGTCAACCCGCTCGATCCCGGGCAGACCATGACCGCCGCAATCGCCGCCCTCGCCATCGGGACCGACCAGGTGGCCGGCGAGGGGCTTGCCTTCCAGAGCCTGTTCTTCGTCGGGCTCCTCCTCTTCCTGCTCACGCTTGTGTTGAACTGGGCGAGCAACCGGGTGGTCCGCCGCTTCCGGGAGCAGTACTGATGACGGCGCCTGCGGCCAAGACGCCGACCGCGACCCAGCAGGCAACCCGCGATGCGGTGCAACGCCAGCTCGAGGGCAAGCAAACCAACGTCGGCGCTGCCGCCTTCAAGGTCTTCCTCATCGCCATGCTGGGCATCTCGCTCACGATCCTGGTGGTCCTCCTCGGCGACCTGCTCATCAAGGCGTGGCCGACCTTCCGCGACCGTGGCCTCGACTTCATCACTTCGGGCCTCTCCCTCAATCCGGAGACCGCAGGGGTGTGGACCGGCATCGTGGGCTCCGTCGTCATCGCGTTGCTCGTCATCGCTCTCGCCATCCCGATCGGCGTCGGCGCCGCCATCTACCTGGAGGAGTACGCCCCGGACAACTGGCTGACCCGCGTCATCGACACCACGGTGCGCAACCTGGCCGGGGTCCCCTCGATCGTGTTCGGCCTGCTCGGCCTCGCCATCTTCGTGGTCATCGTCAACAACATCGGCCTCGGTGGTTCCACGCAGGGCAAGAACGTCATCGCCGCCGGCATCACCATGGCCGCGCTGGTGCTCCCCATCGTCATCATCACCTCGGCCGAGGCGCTGCGAGCGGTGCCACAGACCATCCGCGAGGCGGGATACGGGGTCGGCGCCACCCGCTGGGAGGTCATCAGGAGCCACGTCGTGCCCTCGGCGATGCCCGGCATCCTCACCGGTACCGTGCTCACCCTGGCCCGCGCCATCGGCGAGACCGCCCCGCTGCTCGTCATCGGCGTCGCCACCGGGTTCTTCAGCGCAGCCGCCAACGCCTCCTTCTTCGATCGGATCACCGGCCCGTACACTGCGCTCCCCGTGATCATCTTCTCCTGGAGCCGTCAGACCGATCCGGCCTTCGCCGACACCCTGGCGCCGGCGGCCATCATCTCCCTGCTGGTCGTGCTGTTCCTCCTCAACGCCGCCGCCGTCCTGCTCCGCAACAAGTACGACAAGCGATGGTGAACGAGATGAGCAACCAAACGGAGACCGACACGGAGGCTGCGGCGAGGTCGTACGCCGACATCCGGGCCGAGGTCGAACGCGAGGAGGCCATGCGCGACCTCAGCCTTCAGACCGGGATCCGACCGGCGAGGGCCGCCGCCGACGACGCCAAGCCGGTCATCATCGACGCCGAGGGTCTCAACGTCTTCTACGGCGACTTCCACGCGGTCAAGGACGTCGACCTCCCGATCCGCCAGCACGAGATCACCGCGCTCATCGGGCCTTCCGGCTGCGGCAAGTCGACGGTGCTGCGCTGCTTCAATCGGATGAACGACCTGATCGAATCCGCACGGGTGGAGGGATCCATCGAGTACCACGGCGTCGACCTGTACGGCAAGGACGTGGATCCCGTCGAGGTGCGCCGCCGCATCGGGATGGTGTTCCAGAAGCCCA
>CAYQZO010000273.1:0-3429 GCA_964421925.1 uncultured Acidimicrobiaceae bacterium | reverse complement strand
CACGCCGGGTGCGATGGGAACCACGATGCCGGCGCCGCCGAGGTACTCGGCGATGAAGGGGTCGTCGGCGGGCTCGTAGCCGGACGCGATCACCCGGTCGATCAGGTCCCCGGCCCAGGAGCGCCGGGTGTTGAGCGACATGAGCCCGGCGAGCACGTCGGCGGTGTTGCGGTACTGGGGGTGCTGGCCGGCGGCGAGGTCGATGGCGTAGGCGTCGCCCGACACCAGTGCTTCGTGGATCGCCTTCTCACCGGCCCGCGCCATCAGCCCGGGCTTGACCGTTGCGGCGAGCGCCGGGTACTGGTCGGGGCCGGGAAACTCCCAGGTGGTGTCACCCCACTCCCGGTCCTTGTCGTCACCGAACCGGTAGCCAAATGTGTTGTCGTCGGGGTCATACCACCAGTCACCTCCGAGGAAGATCGCCCGGAGAGGACTCCACTCGGTGCCAAAGCTCCACGACATGTGACCTCGACGCAGTTTGGGGAACCCTATCGCATGCGGCAGGGGTAGCCTCGGCGCTATGGCAGTGGATCTCGCCGGGACGGTGACCTACCTCAAGGACCATGCCGTCGAGCACGGGTTTCACGTCCACGACGAGCGGCACTTCGTCGAGACCTACACCTTGCGCCAGGCCTGGGAGGTCGACGTGCATCCGGCTGAGGCGTGCGAGGGGCCGCTCGACCTGCACGTCGCCATCGATCTCGACCCGCGCGTCGTCCTCGAGCTCGAGGACGCCCTTCTCGACAGCACCGACGTGCCCGAGGACCCCAGCGGCAAGTTCGTCGTGCCCTTCCTGTTTAACTGGTCGCTTCCCCCGCTCGGCGACCGACCCGATCTGATCGTGCTCGCCGCCGAGCTCGCCGGCAAGGGCGGCCTGGATCTGCCCATCGAGGTGTCGGCGGTGGACACCTTCGGCGCCCTCTCCGACGGTGAGGAGCGCCAGCTGTCGCTCGTCGCCAAGGTGGACGTGTCGCTGATCGACCTCATGTACCGCCAGGACGCCCTGTGCGACGTCCTGGACCGCGTCCACGACGTCTCCATGTACCTGGTGGACGAGTCCCGCTCCTGGCAGGTGGAGTAGCTCCATCGTTCGTGTCTAGAGGGCGTGGTTTTCGCCGGTCGCAGGCACGTACGACTCGTTAGATCACGTAGTTGCCGGCTTTGCGGATGGAGCGCAGCGGTCCCGACCGGGACACCGGGTCGTCGAAGGCGGGGTTCCTGGTGTCGCGAAGACCGGGCGGCGGGCCTTCCTCGGGGGTGGTGGTGATCGGCGGTTCGGTGCCGCCCGCCGTCGGCGCCACCGTGGTCGTGGGAATCGACGTCGGCGCCGACTGCTCGTCCGGTGTGCCCGACAGGCTCGTCCACACCACGAGGGCGATGGCGGCACCGATCACCACCGCAACGAGCGCAGAGGACTGCCATCGCTTCATCGTGTCTCCCGTCGACGGCACGATGGTCGCAGGCGCGGCTTACAGACCGCTAACAGCCTTGTGCCCTCACTCGTAGGCGATGGCGTCCAGCACGTTGACCCGCGACGCCTTCCACGCCGGGTAGATGGCGGCGATGATCCCGGCGAAGCCCGCGGCGACGACCAGGAACGCGATCTGGGTCCAGGGAACGGCGAACGCCCCGAGGCCCACCTCTCCCAGGGCCTGGACCACCGCCCAGCCCAGGAAGACGCCGATCCCGACACCCATCACCGCTCCGAACAGCGCCACGACCACCGCCTCCCAGCGCACCATCCGCCGGGTCTGGTTGCGGGTCATGCCGACCGCACGCAACAGGCCGATCTCCCTGGTGCGTTCGATGATCGACAGCGACAGCGTGTTGGTGATGCCGAGGACGGCGATGATGATGGCCAGGAACAGCAGCCCGACGAAGAACGCGAGTAACTGATTGATCTGCGTCTCGAAGTCGGCGATGACTTCGTCCTTGTTCTGGATCACCACGTTGGCGTACGGCTCGGCGAGGGTGTCGGCCACGGCTCTGGCGTCCTCCACCGACACACCCGGGGCCGTGGTGGCCAGCACAAGCGAGTCGAAGGGGTTCTCGTACTCGGCGTCGTAGAAGGGCCGGTCGAGGATGAACACGGCGCTCCCGAGCAGGACATCGTCGCTGGCGAACGTTCCGACGACCGGAACCATGGCCTCCGCGTTCTGGGGAAAGCCGATCGCGATCGTGTCGCCCACGGCGAGCGATCGATCCTCGGCGAACTCGTCGAAGACGATGACGCCGTCGCTGCCGGCGAGCGCCTCGAGCGCGCCCGGCGCCGGCTTGAGGTTGGCCACTGTGCCGATCTGCGTCGCATCGACGGCGAGGATGGACAGCCCGGTTCCGTCGTAGAGGGCGGTGTCGAAGACCAGTGCGGTGACGGTGGCGAACTCAGGCTGCGCCGCCAGCTCCTCGGTGAACGCCGGGCTGATCCCGACTTCGAAGTTGGTCGACGACGCCGACAAGTCGGCGGGGAAATTCTCGAACAGCTCGTCCTTCACCTGCGCCGTGATGGAGGCGGCGAGGATGGCGACGAAGACGACGAGGGCGACGCCGATCATCAGCGCCGACGCCGTCGACGCGGTACGGCGCGGCTGACGGGCGGTGTTCTCCTTGGCGAGCTGCCCGGTGGCGTTGAACAGCTTCGGGAGCGGCCATCCGATCGTCGCCGCCACCGGCCGGGCCGCAAGCGGCGCCAGGATCGACACACCGAGGAAGAAGACCAAGGCTCCGATGCCCACCAGCCAGACCTGGTTCTCCACGTTGGTGAAGAGCCCGATCATGAGTGCCACCAGGCCGAGACCCACGACGAGGGAGCCGGCGATCGCCCGATTGCGAAGGGAGCGGCGCGGCGGTCTGGCGAGCTCCTCGTGCATGGCTGCCACCGGCGGCACCGAGGCGGCCTTGCGCGCCGGGACGATCGCGGCGAGCAGGGTGACGATCAGGCCCACCGCCATGGCGATGACGACGGTGCGCGGTCGAAGCGTGAGGGGGCCCTGGGGCAGGTTGGCGCCGAGGGCATCGAGCAACCCCGCCAGCCCCTGGGCGAGGAGCAGACCGAGGAGGACGCCGATGACCGAGGCCACCAGCGCCACCACGAGCGCTTCGAGTACCACCATCCAGATGATCTGGCTCCCGGTGGCGCCGATGGCCCGCAACAGCGCCAGCTCCCTGGTGCGCTGGGAGACGATGATGCGGAAGGTGTTGGCGATGATGAAGGCGCCGACGAAGACGGCGACCGCGGCGAAGGCGAGCAGCGCCGTGTTGAGGAACCCGAGCGCGGTGGCGACCTCTTCGAGCTGCTGAGCATTGGAATCGGCTGCGGTGAGCACCTCGAAGTCGCTGCCGAGGGCCTGTTGGATGTCGGCGGCGAGGGAGTCCGGGTCGACGCCCGCGTCACCGGCGATGGCGAGATCGGAGCGCCGTCCCTCGAGATCG
>CAYQZO010000272.1:0-3430 GCA_964421925.1 uncultured Acidimicrobiaceae bacterium | reverse complement strand
CGAACAGCGTCATCAGCAGGTTGTTGGCCAGGATGAACCCCTCCCGGGAGGACAGGGAATCGAGGCGGGGCGCCGAGGCCACGGTGTCGGCGCGGAGCGCGAACAGACCGAGGCCGCCGAAGACCACCATCGCGAGCAGGCCGAGCAGCGCGGGGCCGACCGCCGACTGGGTGAAAGCATGCACCGAGGCGATCACCCCGCTACGGGTGATGAAGGTGCCGAAGATGGTGAGGGCGAAGGTGGCGATGATGAGCACGAAGTTCCACGCCTGCAGCATGGAGCGGCGCTGCTGGACCACCGCGGAGTGGATGAAGGCGGTGGCGGCGAGCCAGGGCAGCAATGCGGCGTTCTCCACGGGATCCCAGGCCCAGTACCCGCCCCAGCCGAGCACCTCGTACGACCACCAGCCGCCGAGCAGGATGCCCACGGTGAGGAACACCCAGGCGATCAGCGACCAGCGGTGGGTGCGGTCGAGCCACACCTTCCCGGGCTCGGAGCGGGCGAGGGCCGAGATGGCGAAGGCGAAGGGCACGGTGAACCCCACGTACCCGAGATAGAGCATCGGGGGATGCACCGCCATCAGGATGTGATTGGCCAGCAGCGGGTTGGGGCCGAGCCCGTCGGCGGGCGCCGCAGACGCCCCCACCGGCAGCCAGGTCGCCGCCGAGCAGATGCCGTTGGCGACCTCGGTGCACAGCCCGAACGGGTTGGCCGCGGTGGCCATGAGGCCGAACCAGAAGGCGGCGACCGCCCCCATGACGGCGAGGGCGCCGAGACCGAGCCCGTCGCCGGTCCGCACGCGGCGCCACACCAGCCACGTGTAGATGGACAGCAGCAAGCCCCACAGCACCACGCTGCCTTCCAGCGCCGCCCACCCCGAGGCGAACAGGAACACGAGCGGTGTGGCAAGGGCCGAGTTCTGCGCCACGTAGGCGATGGAGAAATCGTGGCTGAGGATGGCGATCTCGAGGAGGGCGAAGGCGGCGATGCCTCCGCCGAGGAGGGTGAGGACTGGGAGCCGGACCGTCGACGGGTGCTGTTCCTCGCTGCGCGAGGCGATTACCCCGGTGACGGCGAGGGAGACCGCTCCCCCGAACGCCGCCAGGATGGCGATGTACCCGAGGACGGCGATCATGGCTCAGGCGAGGGGTGCTCGGGGTCGTATTCCCCGTCCTCGCTGCGGTAGGTCTCGTCGTGCTTGACCAGCATGGTGTCCGAGTGGAAGGCGTCGCCGTCCCACGTGCCCTCCACCACGACGCCGATCCCTTCCTGGAACAGCTGCTGGGGAGCCCCGGTGTGCAGCACCCGCACGCTCACCCGCCCGTCGGTGACGTCGAAGGCGACGCCGTCGGTGGTATCGGTGACCGACCCCTCGACGACCTGGCCGCCGAGGCGGAGCCGCTGGTCACCCGGCTGCTCGCCGGTCAGCTCGGTCGGGGTGTTGAAGTAGACGAGGTTGGAGGTGAGGTTGAAGGCGAGCAATACCAGCACGACCACCGCGATCATGGCGGGAAGGATGAACTTCCAGTAGGGGCGCATCAGCCGACCCCGAGACGATCCCTGGCGACCTTGATCCTGTACGCGGTGAGGGTGGCGAACCCGGCGATGGCGCCGTATCCGACGACGTAGGCGAGGGCGACGTAGCCCCACTCAGACATCGGCGGTCCCCGGCAGGTCGGGCGCGGTCACCGAGGCTCCCGCCACCGGGAGCGAGGCGGTCTGCTCGGCGATGCGGTCGTTGAGCCGGTGCAGCTCGATGCGCTTGGTCATCAGGGCCGCATAGATGACGGCGAAGGCGACGAAGGCGGTGATCAGGGCGAGGCGCATCATCGGGTCGAGGACGGTGCTGCCGTCCGGGCGCAGCACGGTGGCGCCCTGGTGCAGCGTGCGCCACCACACCACTGAGAAGTGGACGAGCGGGATCATCACCACGCCGAGGATGCCGAGCACCGCGGCCCGCCCGGCGCGAAGTTGCGGGTCGTCGGTGGTGCGGCGCAGGGACAGGTAGCCCAGGTAGACGAAGAAGAGAATGGCGCTCAGCACCAGCCGGGGGTCGTCCCACGTCCACCACACCCCCCACGTTGGCTTGCCCCAGATCATCCCCGTGACCAGGTTGACCGCCACCAGCACGACGCCGATCTCGGCGCTCGCCGCCGCCACCCGGTCCCAGCGCAGGTCCTTGCGGATGAGGTATCCGATGGAGGCGACCAGGGTCACGGCGAAGGCGACGTAGGCGGTCACGATGGCGGGGACGTGCAGATACAGGATGCGCACCAGGTTGCCCTGCACCACGTCCGCGGGGCTCGCCATCGCCATGACGATGGCGGCGGCACCGGCGACCACGATCGCCACCCAGGGCCAGGTGCGGCTCGGTATCTCGGATGGCATCACATCTCCTGGAGCGGCCGGGCGGTAGCGACCCCGACGATGGCTGCGACCAGCGCAACGGCAACCATCAGCAGCATCCAGGGCAGGATACCGGCACCCTGGGTCAAGCCCTCGTGGGTCTGGGTTGCGCCCAGGAGCAGCGGCACCGACAGCGGCGCCACCAGCAGGGGAACGAGGGCGGCTCCCGCCGAGTGTGCGGCAACCAGCGTCGCCACCAGCGATCCGAGCAGGCCGAGGCCGGCGGCGACGATGAGGAGGGTGGCGATCAACCAGGGAATGCCGACGATCTCGATGTCGTAGAGCAGGATCGCCACCGCTCCGACCACGATCTCGTATCCGAGCACGAGCAGCGCCGTCGTCACCGCTCGCCCCAGGTAGTCGGCGGCCGGGTCGAGGCCGAGCAGGGCGGCGGCGTCCCGCTGGGCAGGGGTGTCCCGTGACGCAGTGCTCAAGGCGATGAGGACGCCGAAGAGCATCACAGTCACCCAGAAGATGCCGGGGCCGATGCGCTGGATGGTCGGGGTGTCGACGCCGATCGCCATCGGGACGAGCAGCAACGCCACCGCACCGAACGGGATGGTGACCCAGATCAGGTCGCCGCGCTTCCGCTCCCTGCGCAGGTCTCGCTCGGCTACCGCGCTCACCTGGGCGAAGAAGCTCATCCCAGGGTCCCCTCGACCAGCTCCACGGAACGGTCTGCGATCTGCTCGACCCTCGCCCGATCGTGGGAGACCAGGATGGCGGCGCCGCCGTCGGCTGCGATCTTGCCCACCAGGCCGTTGACCAGCTCGACGGCGTCGGCGTCGAGGGCCGAGTGGGGCTCGTCGAGGAGCAGGAGGTCGCGGTCGATCATCAGCTCCCTGGCGAACTCGGCGCGGCGCTGCATGCCGTGCGACGAGGCGCCCGCCGGGCGGTCAGCGGCACCGGCGAGGCCGACGGCGGCCAGGGCGGGGAGCACGCCGTCGGCGCCGAGACCGGCGACGTTGGCGGCGAAGGCCAGATTGTCGGCGAGCGTGAGCTCCGGGTAGAGGCCGGGGATATG
>CAYQZO010000271.1:0-3437 GCA_964421925.1 uncultured Acidimicrobiaceae bacterium | reverse complement strand
AGCATCGCCCTTACAAGGCGAGGGTCGGCGGTTCGAGCCCGTCACCGCGCACGGCACGATTGGCTGGATTCCTGACGAAATCAGCAACGTCGGAGGCAGGCCAAAACTCCCACCTGATCCTGACCGGTGGTCGGTGGGAATCGCGGGATCGTCGCGATCCACCGCCCCGAGGCGCCGCCTCGGGGCAGTTCGATCGGGACAACTGGCCGGTGACCGTGCTCTGGCACGGAGCCGGTACGACGGCCTACGTCATCGACGAGCCGACCGCGGAGGCCTGGCGGGCCCTTCGGAGTCTTGATGCCGCACGCCATCCGACAGCGGGCGGGAGGCACCAAGCTGATGGATCCCTCGTCGTCGACGCTGCTGTCGGTCTTGACCGCCAACATCGCCGCGTTCTTGGTCGAGGAGTCCCGCGCGAGCGGCAACCAGCCACATGCTTGGAGGTGGCCGTGCCGTGTCGGTGGCCCGCCGGGAGGGCGTGCCTGTCCGGGTGGCGGCCGCCGCGTGCATCACGACGGAGCTCCCAGGCAGCCAGGAACTCCGGATCGTGCCGGTCGCCCCGGGGGCGCCAGCGTGTACGCCGTGCCGCCTGACCATGCGGCCAGCGCCTCGCGAGGGTGCTCGATCGCTCCGTCGACCGTCGGGCGGACGTCGGGCTCGACATGGGCGCCGGGCTGGACCGGGTGCTGCAGGACCGCAACCAGGCCGAGGGGGTGGACTTGGCCAGGGCCAACCGCGTCTGGGTAGGACGGGCAAGTCCGGGAGGCGCCGCGTGGTATCAGCTCATGGCTGCCGGTGGATCGCATGGTGGCTGGTGTAGCGATGCAGTGGGCGCTGCACCAGGGACAGGAATCGACGGTGGTGATGAACGGCGAGGTCGAGGTACCGGTAGGTGAGGAGCTTCACGCCATCGGCAACGAACATCCACACCACGGCGTATCCCCACACCAGTGCCACCGCTGCCCACGAGATGGGGGTGACGAACCCCAGCCCGAAGCCGGCCAGGAGAGTGGCCAGGACCTTGGTGACGATGGCGCTCCAGAGCATCGCCGGTGCCGGATGGGGGCGGCTCAGCAGGGATCGGTCGGTTCGGGTGATGAACAGCGTGAGGTGCCCGGCCACGGCGAGCTTGAGGAACACCAGGGTCTGGACCTCGGCGTTGCTCATGTGCAGCCACAGCCGGCCGGCAAGCAGCATCCCGAAGCTCCCGAACACGCCGACGGCGCCGAGCACCGTGGCCACCGTCAGCACTCGGTGCATCCGCCATCGCACCGGCGTCGGGTCGAGCCAGGTGTTGTCGACCGCGATGGTCATGATCGGTACGTCGTTGAGCAGCGCCAGCAGGATGATCATGACGGCGGTGATGGGGTAGAAGTCGAACACCACCATGGTGATGACGACGAAGAACATGATTCGGATCGTCTCGGTGATCCGGTAGATGGCGTAACTGGTCATCCGCTCGAAGATGCGGCGGGCTTCCTCCACCGCGCCCACGATCACGTCCAGACCGGGGGCGGTCAGCACCAGATCCGCTGCCGAGCGGGCCGCATCGGTGGCACCGCTGACGGCGATGCCGACATCGGCTTGACGGAGCGCCGGGGCGTCGTTGACCCCGTCGCCGGTCATGGCCACGATGTGGTCGCGGTGCTGGAGTGCGTCGACGATCACGTACTTGTGCTCCGGGAAGACCCGGGCAAACCCATCCGCGTCCTCGATGACGGCCCCCGCACGAGCCAACGTCGCGGCGTCCAGCGCACCGGTGGGGATTGCGTCAGCAGCCTGAATTGCGGTGCCCAGGCCGAGCTTGCCAGCGGTCTCCCGGGCAATGGCCACGTCGTCACCGGTGACCATCTTGACCGCGATGCCGTGGTCCTCGGCACGCGCGATGGTGTCGGCCGCGTCCTCGCGCGGCGGGTCGAACAGCGGCAGCACGCCCAGGAAGTTCCACTGCCCGTCGTCGCGTCGGGCAACACCGAGGGTCCGATAGCCACGCGACGCGAGCTCGTCGACGCTCTGCTGGGCCCTCGCAGCGGTTTCGTCATCGAGCAGGCACAGATCGATGATCACCCGGGGCGCGCCCTTGGTCGCCGCGAACCGCTGCCCCGAGGGGGCGCGGACCTCGGCGGTGGCCCGCTTGCTGATCGGGTCGAAGGGCGTGAACGACTCCGGCGTGTACGCATCGAGGTCGACCGTGTCAGCGATGATGGCGTCATCGATCGGATCCCGGTTCTCGGGTCGGCAGGTCAGGGCGGCCACCCGGACCACCTCACCCGCATCGGCGGCGGCGAACACGACCGGGTCGCCGAGCGTCAACTCGTTTCGGGTCAACGTGCCCGTCTTGTCCGAGCACAGCACATCCACCCCGGCCATCTCCTCGATCGCCTCGAGCCGCGTGACGATGGCGCGTACCCGGGCCAGTGACCGGGCACCGATGGCCATTGTCACCGACAGCACCGCCGGCATCGCGACCGGAATGGCGGCAACGGTCAGGATGAGTGCGAACTGCACCAACTCAAGCGCGGGTGCACCGCGAGCCAGCTGCACCGCCACCAGGAGCGCCACCAGCAGCAGGCTCACCACGATCAGGTAGTCGCCGATCCGGAGCACGGCCCGCTGGAAGTGCGACGGGGCGCCCGCCTCCTCGACGAGCTTGGCCGTGCGACCGAACAACGTGTCCAGGCCAGTTCCGGCGACGAGCCCGAGCATCTCGCCGGTGCGTACGACCGAGCCCGAATAGCACACGTCGCCAGCCTGCTTCGTGACGGGCAACGACTCACCGGTCAACGCCGACTGGTCGACGTCGACCCGGCCGTCCTCGAACACCTTCACGTCGGCAGGAACGATGTCCCCCAGGCGCACGCGAACGACGTCACCCGGTACCAGCTCGGCGGCGTCCACCTCGTGCCAGTGTCCATCCCGTCGGACTCGCGCCCTCGGTGCCAGCGCATGCCGCAAGGCATCCACGGCATCCGCGGCCTGGCGTTCCTGCCAGAACCCCACGGCAGCGTTGAACACCAACAACACGACGATGATGGCGAGGTCGACCCAGTGGCGCACCACCACCGACAGCACCGCGGCGACCTCGATCATCCATGGGATCGGGCCCCAGAAGTAGCCGGCCAGCTGGCGCCACACCGACACGCGCCGCTCGGAGATCTCGTTCCGGCCGACCAGCTTCAGCCGGTCGGCCGCCTCCGAGCCTGCCAGCCCCTCGGGCCCCGACGACAACCGATCGAAGATGGTTTCGACGTCCCCTCGTTCGATCAGGTCCTGCGAGGGTCGGGACCACGCGGGCGACCCTGCGGGCGTGCCGTCGCCGGTCTCCCGACCGGTCATGGACATGAACGGACGAGCGGGCCTTCGTACTTGTCGGCCCGCGCGAGCGTCGCCGTCAAGATCTCGTCCTTGCGGGACCGGGTCAGCCTGGGCGGGGCACC
>CAYQZO010000270.1:0-3473 GCA_964421925.1 uncultured Acidimicrobiaceae bacterium | reverse complement strand
GATGTCGCCGAGCGGAACCGGGTCCTGGACCCGGGCCGGTGCCGACGACGTCGAGCATGGCGCCAAGCAGGGCGTGACCGCACCTACGGTCGAGCTCCGGCTCGTCGACACCGAAGGCGCGATCGTCGCCTGGGACGGTGAATCGGTAGGCGAGATCCAGGTGCGCGGGCCCTGGGTGGCGGCGGAGTACTTGAACCCGGACGGTGACGCCAACGAGGAGCGGTTCGTCGGCGGATGGCTGCGAACAGGGGATGTTGGTCGCGTCGCTCCCGACGGCACCCTACAAATCGTCGACCGAACCAAGGACCTTGTGAAGTCGGGCGGCGAGTGGATCAGCTCGGTCGAGCTCGAGCGGCTGCTCGCCGAACATCCGGCCGTGCTCGAGTCGGCGGTCGTGGCCGTACCCGATGAGCGCTGGGGAGAGCGTCCGGCGGCGCTCGTCGTGCTTCGCGATGGAACGACGGCGGATGCGGACCAGATCAAGGCGTTCCTCGCCCCGCACCTGGCCTCATGGCAGATCCCCGACTGGGTGGAGTTCGTCGCTGAGCTCCCCAAGACGGGCGTCGGCAAGATCGACAAGTTGCGTCTGCGGGAGGAGTACGTCCCGGTCCTGCGAGCGAGGCAGGTCGAATGATCCGCTGTCGTGGGCGGTGTCGGCCGCCACACCGGATGCCGGCTCAACACAATGCGGATCGTTTGACGCGTGGTCAAAATTCGCATTATGTTCGCCGACACGAACCCGTCGCCGCCGTGCCCGGCACTTGTCATGCAATCGAGGTTGGAGATGACCGGTCGCCGTATCTCCGAGAGCTGGGCTCCGCGCAGATCGTCTTCTCTGTGACCGAAACCTTGATTCCTCCGGTGCGCACGGTGCTCGGAGGCTTGGATAGTCACGGGCGGCGACAGCGACCGTCGCCGCACCGAGCAACGGAGCCTGCGTGCTCGAGCTCGTAGACATCGAGGTGAGCTTCGGCGGGCTCAAGGCCGTCGATGGCCTCTCGTTCCAGGTCCGGGACGGCGAGATTCTCGGCCTCATCGGACCTAACGGGTCGGGGAAGTCCACCGTGTTCAACGCCATCACCGGCGTCGTGAAGACCACGGGCGGCACGGTGACGTTCAACGGTGAGGACATCACCGGATATCCGTCGCATCGCGTGGCCCACAAGGGAATCGCCCGGACCTTCCAGACCGTCAGGCCGTTTCCCCACCTCACCGCACTCGAGAACGTCATGGCCGGCCGCCTCTTCGGGGGCCGGGGCTCGGCACGGGACAGCCGGGCCAGAGCCGAGGCGCGAGCGATCCTGGATCGGGTGGGGCTCGGGGACAAGGCCGGGGTAAGAGCCGACTCGTTCACGATCATGGAGCGGAAGTGGCTCGAGGTCGGGAGGGCACTTGCCGGCGGACCCCAGCTCGTGCTGCTCGACGAGTTCATGGCCGGCATCTCGCCGAACGAAGTCGCTCACGCGGTCGACCTTGTCAAGTCCATCAACGCCGATGGGGTGACGGTCGTAGTCGTCGAGCACATCGTGAAGGCCATCACCAACACCTGCGATCGCGTCGTCGTGCTCGACGCGGGAAGCAAGCTCGCCGAGGGCTCGGTGGATGAAATCGTTAGCAACCACGACGTGATCGCAGCGTATCTGGGGAGCAGCCATGCTCCGGGTTGAGGATCTCGAGGTCGCCTACAAGGACCTGCAGGTTGTGTGGGGCATCAGCTTCGAGGTTCCTGAGCGCTCCGTCGTCGGCGTCCTCGGTCACAACGGCGCGGGAAAGACGACCACGCTGCTCGCCGTGTGCGGGCTGCTCCCGGTCAAGGCCGGGTCCGTCCGGTTTCGGAGCGAGTCACTGGTCGGAAGGCGCCCGCACGACATCGTCGAGCTTGGCGTCGTCATGGTCCCGGAGGAGCGTTCCACCTTCGCCACCCTCACCGTCGACGAGAACCTCGAGCTCGGCGCATACGCCCGCCGCGCCAGGGACGCGACAAAGCAGACGAGGAATGAGGTGTTGGAGATGTTCCCCCGGCTCGCCGACCGCCGGTCACAGCAGGCCGGCACGCTGAGCGGCGGAGAGCGCCAGATGCTTGCCATCGGCAAGGCGCTGATGGCAAAACCCGAGCTCCTCATCCTCGACGAGCCGTCGCTCGGCCTTGCCCCGATCATCGTTGAGCAGATGTTCGATGTCGTCGGGCGGATAACGGAGTTGGGCGCATCGGTATTGATGGTGGAACAGAACGTCGGGATGACCCTCGACATTGTCGACCATGCCTACATCGTGGAGTTTGGCGTGATCGTCGCCGAGGGCAGCGGATCCGAGCTGGCGGCCGACCCCCGGATCGCCGGGGCCACCCTCGGGCTATGACGCGCTTGATCGTGCAGAGCGCGGTGTCGGGCCTGCTCGTGGGTGGCATGTATGGGCTGGTCGCGCTCGGCCTTGGCCTCGCCTTCGGGGTCCTCAGAGTCCTCAACGTCGCCCACGGCGACTTCGTCATGTTGGGTGGCTACGCCGCCTTCTTCGCCTTCACTGCCTGGGGCCTGGACCCGTTCCTGTCCATGCCCCTGGTATTCGTAGTGCTGTTCCTGTTCGGTGGCCTGCTCTACCTGGCAGTCTTCCAGTTCGTAACCAAGTCGGCGATCGATACCAGGATCAAGAACTCGCTGCTCATCTCCTTCGGCCTCGTCGTCATCCTCCAGGCGCTTGCGGTCCGATTCTTCACCGCCGATGAGCGGACGATCTCCACCTCCTACTCCTCGGCAGCCTTCACCATCGGGTTCGTGCGGATCCCGATGGTGCGGCTGGCCGGGCTCGTCGTCGCCATCGTCGTTGCCTTCGCCCTCGAGTGGATGCTCAACCGGACCCGGTTCGGCCGTGCGTTGCGCGCGACCTCCGAGGACTGGACACGGGCGGCCCTCACCGGCATCGACGTGCGACGGGTCTACCTCATCGCATTCGCCCTGTCCGCCGGGCTCGCCGGCATCGCCGGCTCGCTCGTCGCGTTGAGTTACAGCGTGAGCCCGAACATCGGGCTCGGCTGGACCCTCAGCGCCCTCATTGTCCTGGTGCTTGCCGGGCTTGGAAGCATGCGCGGCATCGTTGTCGCCGGGCTGCTCCTCGGCCTGACGGAGGGCCTTGCCTCGGTGTGGCTCGGAGGCGAGTACCGCGCGGTGGCCGGGCTTGTGCTCTTCCTGGTCGCCCTCATGGTGAGGCCGCAGGGGTTGTTCGGAGCCGCCCATGCCTAGGACCGCCGCGATCGGGGCGTGGCTCACCCTGCTTGGCGTGCTCGCCGCCGTCGGGGCCCTGTCGGACAGCCAACACGTCCTCTCGCTGACCATCCAAACAATGATGCTTGCCGCGCTGGCCTCGAGCTGGAACATCCTCGGCGGGTTTGCCGGCCAGATCAGCCTGGGGCATGCCGCGTTCTTCGGCCTCGGTGCTCTCGTCGCGCGCGAGCTCTGGCTCGACGGGACATGGTTCCC
>CAYQZO010000269.1:0-3495 GCA_964421925.1 uncultured Acidimicrobiaceae bacterium | reverse complement strand
GAGCTCCACCCCATGCAGAAGGCCTTCACCGAGAAGCACGGGCTGCAGTGCGGGTTCTGCACACCCGGGATGATCATGACCGCGGTCAAGCTGGTCGAGTCCAACCCGCAGATGAGCGACTGGCAGATCCGCCACGGCCTCGAAGGCAACCTGTGCCGCTGCACCGGCTACGAGAACATCGTCAAGGCCGTGCGCGAGGGCATGGAGCAGGTCGAGGCGCACAGCCCGTTCGAGCTGACCCGGTCCGAGCACCAGATCACGCTGCGCGAGGCGGAGCGAAAGGCCTGGCAAAGGAGGTCGTCATGACCACGACCGAACGTGCCTTTGGCGTGCCCCATCAGCGTCTCGAGGATGCCCGGTTCATCCGGGGCCAGGGCACCTACACCGACAACATGTCGCTGCCGGGCATGCTGCATATGGCGGTGGCCCGATCCCCGATCGCCCACGCCAGGATCAAGAGCGTCGACACCTCGGCAGCAGCCGACATGCCGGGCGTCGTCGGCGTCTGGACCGGCCAGGACCTGGCCGACGCCGGCTACGGCGGAATCCCCTGCGCCTGGGTCGTGCCCGACTCGGGCACGGTGACGCCGGCCCATCCACCGGTCGCCATCGATACCGTGCGCTACGTCGGTGATGCGGTCGCGATCGTGGTCGCCGACACCGACGCCAACGCCCGCGACGCCGCCCTTGCCGTCGCCGTCGATTACGACCCGCTGCCGGTCGTCGTCGACGCCAGGAAGGCCATGGACGACGGATCGCCTCAACTCCACGAGGAGGCGGCCAACAACCAGTGCTTCCACTGGGTGGTCGAGGGCGGGGACGTGGACGCCGCGTTCGCCGCCGCCGACGTCGTGGTGTCGGACAGCTACGTCAACCAGCGCCTCATCCCCAACGCCATGGAGCCGCGGGCGGCACTGGCGCGGGTGGACAGCGGCATGGACGAGCTCACCTTCTGGAACACCACCCAGAACCCGCACATCGTCCGCTTCCTGCTCTCCCTCGACACGCCGTTCGTCGAACACAAGATCCGGGTGATCGCCCCGGACGTGGGCGGAGGCTTCGGATCGAAGATCCCGCACTACCCCGAAGACTCCATGACGATCTTCGCCGCCCAGCAGACCGGGGCTCCCGTGAAGTGGACCGAGACCAGGAGCGAGAACTACCTGGCGACCATCCACGGCCGGGACCACGTCACCGACGTGGAGATGGCGGCCACGAGCGAGGGGAAGATCCTCGGGTTGCGCGCCGTCACGCACGCCAATCTCGGCGCCTACCTGTCGACGGCGTCGACCGGCGTCCCCACGATCCTGCACGGGCTCATGCTCTCCGGTGCCTACGAGATCGGGGCCGTCAAGGAGGACGTGTACGGAACCTTCACCAACACCACGCCCGTCGACGCCTATCGCGGCGCCGGTCGACCCGAGGCCACTTTCATGATCGAGCGCATGGTGGACCAGGTGGCCCGCCAGCTCGACATGGACCCGGTGGAGATCCGGCGCCGCAACCTGATCCCGCCCTTCGACTCCGGCCACGAGGTCGTGACGACGCTCGTCTACGACAGCGGCAACTACGAGGGCGCACTCGACGTCGCCGTCGGCCTGTTCGGGTACGAGGAGGCGCGCAAGGACCAGGCCAAGGCCCGTGAAGAGGGACGGCTGGTCGGCATCGGAGCGGTGACTTACGCCGAGATCTGTGGCCTCGGCCCCTCAGAGGTCGCCGGGGCCGTGGGCTTCGGCGGAGGCCTGTGGGAGAGCGCCATCGTGCGCTTCCATCCCTCGGGCAAGGTGTCCCTCATGGTCGGCGTCAACCCGCACGGCCAGGGCGAGGAGACGACGTTCGCCCAGATCGTCGCCGACCAGCTCGGCGTTGCCGTGGACGACGTCGATGTCGTCTTCGGCGACACCGGACAGACCCCGATGGGGTGGGGCACCTACGGGAGCCGCACCACCCCGGTGTCGAGCGGGGCGATCATGGGCGCCGTCGACCAGATCAAGGAGAAGGGAGCCAAGATCGCCGCCCACCTGCTGGAGGCCGCCGAGGAGGACATCGAGTTCTCCAACGGCACCTTCTCGGTGAAGGGATCCCGCGCCGAGGGCAAGACCATCCAGGACATCGCGCTCGCCGCCAACACGGCCTGGGATATGCCCGAGGGCGTGGATCCCGGCCTGGAGGCGTCGGCGTTCTTCAACCCGGGCAATTTCGTGTACCCGTTCGGGACGCACTTCGCCCAGGTGGAGGTCGACGCCGAGACCGGGGAGATCGAGCTGCAGAGCTACATCGCCGTGGACGACTGCGGCAACATCATCAACCCGATGATCGTCGACGGTCAGGTCCACGGTGGCATCGCCCAGGGGGTTGCCCAGGCGCTGTGGGAGGGAGCGGTGTACGACGACGACGGGAACCTGCTCTCCGGCTCGATGATGAGCTACGCCGTCCCCAAGGCGGAGTACCTGCCCAGCTTCGTGACCGGCAAGACCGAGACCCCGACCAACGTGAACCCGCTCGGAGTCAAGGGCGTCGGAGAGACCGGGACCATCGCCTCCACGGCGACGGTGTACAACGCGGTGATCGATGCGCTCGCCCCGCTCGGGGTGAAGAGCGTGGAGATGCCGATGACGCCGGAGCGGGTGTGGCGAGCAATGAGCGACGCACAGCAAGGAGGTGAATGATGCAGACCGCACCGTTCGACTACTACCGGCCGGAATCGGTCGAGGAAGCGATCGACCTCCTCTCCAGCGTCGAAGGAGCGCGCCCCATCGCCGGCGGGCACAGCCTGCTCCCGGCCATGAAGCTGCGCGTCGCCAGCCCGGCGGCGCTGGTCGACCTGACCTTCATCGACGGGCTCGCCGACATCACGCTCGACGGGGACACCATCACCATCGGTGCGCTGACCAAGCACGCCGCCATCTGCGCTTCGTCGGTGTTGCGGGAGCACAACAAGCTGCTCTCGTTCACCGGACGCCAGATCGGTGATCCCCAGGTGCGCAACCGGGGAACGATCGGGGGCAGCATCGCCCACGCCGACCCGGCGGCCGACTTCCCGACGGTGCTGCGGGCACTGGGGGCGACGATCAACATCACCGGACCGAACGGCGCCAGGGCGGTCGCAGCCGACGACTTCTTCGTCGACCTGTTCACCACCGCCCTCGCCGACGGTGAATTGGTGACCTCGGTGGAGGTACCCGTCTACGGGGAGGGAACCGGAGGCTCGTACCAGAAGCACCGGCATCCGGCGTCGAGCTACGCCGTGGTCGGGGCGGCGGCGTTCGTGTCCGCCGACGGCGATACCTGCACCGCGGCTCGGATCGCCGTGGGTGGCGTCACGGGCAAGGCGGAGCGGGCCGAGGCCGCCGAGGCCGCCCTCGTCGGGAACGCCGTGGATGCCGAAGGCCTCACCACGGCCGCAGCCAAGGTCGGCGAGGCGCTGCCCAACCCGATGGGCGACGCCTACGCCTCCGGCGAGTACCGGGCGTACCTGGCGAGCGTGCTCACCAG
>CAYQZO010000268.1:0-3506 GCA_964421925.1 uncultured Acidimicrobiaceae bacterium | reverse complement strand
CGGCACCGCCTCATGTTACGAAACGCCGGGCGCGCCGGGCTAGGGTCGGTTGCCAGGAGGTGTCGCCATGACCAACTGGTCCGCCCCGGTCCCCGAGACCCACCGCAACTGGGTGACCTGGCTTTTCTTCATCCTCGCCGTGCTCGCTGCCATCGGGGCGTTTCTCGATGCCGCCCGCTACATGGGTTGGGTCTCGGTGACGAGCATCGGGCCCCTCGACTTCTTCCTCGAGGACGCCAACTGGCTCGGCGCTGCCTTTGCCGTCCTGCTCGGGGTGATCTGGGTCGTGGTCGCCGGCTGGATGTGGTCGACCGACCCCAGAGGCTGGATGTTCGTGGTGATCATCTCCGCGCTCAACCTGCTCTTCATTCTGCTCAACCTCATCGGCAGCGCCACCTTCGAGAACATCTGGCCGGCGCTGGTCGTGAACGGCTTGATCCTCATCCTGGCCTTCATCCCCGGGACCAGGCGCGCTTTCGGGGTCGATCAACAGACCTACCCGGCGTAGCGCGATGTGGTGGTGGATCGCACTGGGCCTGGTGGTGCTCGTCGCCGCCGGCTACGGCCTGCACCGCGCCGCCCTGTGGGCGGAACGTCGCGGCTGGATCTACTACTCCAAGGACCGGCCAAGGCCGCTCCCCATCGGCATGCTCGAGGAGATCTACCACCCCTCGATCGAGCATCTCGTCGTCGAGCTCGGAGAGGAAGCCATCCGTGCCGATCAGGACGAGTCGGGGGAGGGAAAGCCCGACGAGGAGTAGCTAGCGGGCGACGACGGGGATGTCGACGGCCCTTTGGGCCGCCTCGATCACTGCGAAGGCGGCGGCGAACAGCGGCTCGGACCCGTCGAGGTCGACGTCGACCGAGTCGAACGCGGGCGGGGTCTCGGCGAAGCGCAGCGTGGTGTCGATCCCGTCGTAGCAGCCCCGGCACTCGCCCTGACCGAGCCCGTCGTGGAGGGCGGCCAGATCCGTGCCGTCGATCTGCCTATGCAGATCGATGACGAGCCCGGCGTCGATGGCTCCGGTGTCGACGAGCTCGGCGCCACCCGGGACGACCCGGAGCGCTTCCACCTTCCCGTCCCCGTACACGATCAGGCGCGAGCAATTGGGCCCGAGCTGGGCGCATCCTCCGGAGAACTCGACTTCGAGTACGACCGCATCGGGGCCCGGTGCGCCCGGCGCGGTGTCCGTCCCGCAGGCGGCGGCAACGAGGGCAAGCGTGGTACCGAGCGCGATCAGCATCCGCATGTGCATCCGACGTCAGCCGGCCGGCGCGAGTTCCGCGAATCGAGGAACACCACGGGGATCTCTCGCTCCGTTCGCTGCTGGTATGCGGCGTAGCCGGCGTAGGCGTCGACGATCCGGGGCCACCACGCCGCCCGCTCATCGGCGTTGGCGGTGCGTGCGGTCACCGGGAGTCGCCTTCCCGGGACCTGCAGCCACGCCGACGGGTCGGCGAGCAGGTTGTGATACCAGTCGGGGTGGCGGGGCCGTCCGCCGTAGGAGGCGATCACGACGAACCGGTCGGCCTCCTCGAGATAGAGGAGGGGCACGGTGTGGGATCGGCCGCTGTGCCGCCCCCGCGTCGTGAGCAGGCCCATGTCGTTGTCGACAAGGCGCCGCCCGATCACGCCTCCCGTCGCTCGATACAGCACGCGGTGCAGCGTGGACAGATGCTTGACCGTTGAGTCGTTCATGGTCGCCGTGGCCTATGCTCCCGGCGTTGGAAGCGGCAACCCTAGGGAGGTTCCGGGCGTGAGCTACGACCCGTCTCGATCGGTCGGCGCCCACGACGCCGATGCCGGCGGGCACATGGTCTACTGGTTCTGGGGCGTCGTCGGCGCCCTCGGCGTCGCCGCCGGCCTGTTGCTCTCATCCGCCTCCGAGACCTCCGAGATCTCGCTCCCGTTCGTCACCATCGATATGTCGGAGGTGTCGAACCTGGTCGGCCCCATCCTGCTGGTCGTGGGCGGCGTCGTGGTGGCCATCGCCATGCTGGCCGGGGCGTGGCGCGACTACTCCTTCGAGGAGGGCTGGTTGCTGGTCATCGTTCAGGGTGTCGTCGGCCTCCTCGGGGTGGCCGCGGTCGTGCTCGGCGTGCTCGCCATCCTCGACCGCACCGACATCTTCACCTTCCCCGGACTGCCTCTCTGACGTGCCGGTCCGGCCCCCGCTCGACGAGGTCAGGCAGATCTACGCCGACACCAAGACGATCGCTTCGGTGGGAGCTTCGCCCGACGAGCGCAAGCCGGCCCACTTCATCCCCGCCTACCTGGCGAGCCAGGGCTACCGGATCATCCCGGTCAACCCGAATCACGACGAGGTGATCGGCGAGAAGGCCTATCCGACCCTTGCCGACGTGCCGGAGCCGATCGACGTGGTCCAAGTGTTCCGCCCCGCCGAGGAGGCGCCCGCCATCGCCCGGGCCGCGGTGGACGCCGGGGCCAAGGTGCTGTGGCTCCAGCTGGGCATCGAGTCCGACGAGGCCGCCAGGATCGCCTCCGATGCCGGGTTGTCTGTGGTCATGGATGTCTGCATGGGGGCGATGCACGCCAAGCTGGGCCTGGGGCCGGGACCACATTGAGTTGAGCGTTGAGCGTTGAGCGTTGAACGCTCAACGCTCAACTACTCCTCCAACGCCACCTCGAGCACGCCCGAGATGTCCACCGGGAGATGGAACTCCATCTCGTCCCGGATCGAGTCGGGCAGGTCGTCGAGATCGATGGCGTTGCGCTCGGGCAGGATGACTTCGGTGAGGCCGGCCCGATGGGCGGCGAGCACCTTCTGCTTCACCCCGCCGATGGGCAGCACCCGTCCCTGCAGGGTGACCTCTCCGGTCATCCCGACGGTGTCCTTGACCTTGCGCCCGGTGAACAGGCTGACGAGCGCCGTGGTCATGGTGATGCCGGCGGAGGGGCCGTCCTTCGGGATGGCGCCGGCCGGGACGTGCACGTGGATGGCCTGGTCGAGCCGGGCCGGGTCGATGCCGAGCTCGTCGGCATTCGAGCGCACGTAGGACAGTGCGATCTCGGCGGACTCTCGCATCACGTCGCCGAGCTGGCCGGTCACGGTGAGCGTTTGATCGCCCGGCATGACGGACGCCTCGACGAAGAGCACATCCCCTCCGGCGCCGGTGACGGCGAGACCCGTCGCCACGCCGGGAACCCGGGTGCGCTCGCCGGCCTCGTCGCGGAACACCGTCGGCTTGCCGAGCAGGTCGGTCAGGTCGGCCTCGGTGATGGTGAGCGTCGCGGTCTCGTTGGTGGCGATGGCCGTGGCGCTCTTGCGGGCCAGCTTTCCGAGCATGCGCTCCAGCCCGCGCACGCCTGCCTCCCGGGTGTAGTTCTCGATGATGGTGGCGATGGCCTCGTCGGTGACGGTCACCTCGTCCGGCTCGAGCCCGACGCCGTGGAGGCGCCGGGGGAGCAGGTGGTCGCGGGCGATGTCGACCTTCTCCTGATCGGTGTAGCCGTCGAGCCGGATCATCTCGGTGCGGTCGAGCAG
>CAYQZO010000267.1:0-3517 GCA_964421925.1 uncultured Acidimicrobiaceae bacterium | reverse complement strand
CGGGGGCGGGTCCTGCGCGACGAGAGTCGGGGCGTGTACGGCTCGACCAGCAGCAGACCGGCCGACGACGTCCCGGACGAGCTCGTTGAACCCGAGGAGAAGCCGGTCACCGAGGACACCACCAATCCGGAGACCTTCGAGGTCGACGTCGAGGCCTCCTCGCTAAGCGATGAGGCGCTGGCGCCCGAGCTCCTCGGGGAAGAAACATGACCTCGCTCACCTACTCGATCCGGGAGGCCTTCCAGAACATCAGCCGCAACGGCCTCGTCGTGCTCGGGGCGGTTCTCGCCGTCTTCGTGTCCCTCGCCCTCACCTTCGGGACCCTGGTGTTCGGTGAGATCGTGCGGCTCAACACGGTGCAGTGGTCCGAGGACGTCCGCGTCAGCGCCTACATCCGCAACGATGTCTCTCCGAGCGGCATCGCCGACATGCAGGCCGAGATGGAGTCCTGGCCCGAGGTCGATGAGGTGTTCTTCATGTCGCGGGCAGACTCGCTCGAAGAGGCCAGGATCCTGCTCGCCAACCGTCCGGCGGCGCTCCGGGTCATCGAGGAGGACCCGAGCATCATCCCGGCGTCGCTTCGCATCAAGCCGGTGGATGCCTCCGACTACAAGAGCATCGTGATCCAGGCCGAGGCGCTGCCCGGGATCCTGCGTGTGGAATCTGCCGGCGAGGTGATCGACGGGATGATCTCGCTGCGCGACGGGCTTCGCGTCATGACGCTCTTCCTCGCCGTTGCTCTCGGCGTGGCCGCGGTCGCCCTCATCGCCAACACCATCCACATGGCGATCTACTCGCGCCGCGAGGAGATCGAGATCATGAAGCTCGTGGGAGCGTCCAACTGGTTCGTGCGCACCCCGTTCCTGCTCGAGGGCGCCATCGAGGGCGCCATCGGAGCGGGTCTTGCGGTCGCCGTGGTCGTGGCGGGGCTGCGCCTGGCCGGGCACCAACTCACCGATCTCCCGGAGTGGATCAACATCGCGATCAACTCCGACTACCTCGTCCGTTCTGGGGCACTCGTGCTGCTCTTCGGGGTTCTCGCTGGACTCGTTGGCAGCGGATTGAGTCTGGCGGTTCACAAGTACGTGCGGACATGAGCCGCCTGCGGCGAAGTCTCGCCGCGCTCGCCTTGCTCATCCTCACTGCCGGGGTCGTCCCCGCCGCCACCGCCGACGAGCTCAACGACCAGCTCGATGAGGTCCGACACCGGATCGATCGAATCGCCGACCAGATCAGTACAAGCGCGGCAAGCCGGAGTGCGCTTGCCGGCGAGGTCAAGGCGGCCAAGGCACAGATGGACGAGGTGCTTGCCGCGCTCGCCGGCCTGCGTCGCGACCTCGGGCTGATCGAGGCCAAGCTCGTTGCCAAGGAGAGCACCCTGCGCGCGACCCGATCCGCCCTCCACGCCCAATACCAGCGGCTGGCGCTCACCCGAACCGACCTGGCCGCTGCCCACGACGACGTCGCCACCTGGGCGGTCGAGACGTACATGTCGGCGGGCCGCGGTGCCCCCGATGTCGTCTTCTCCGCCAAGGCGTGGGGCGACGTGGTGATCGGGATCAGCTATCTGGAGCGGATCACCGAGTCCGGAGTGGAGGCGGTTGCCCGCCTCGACACCCTGGTCGCCGAGGAAGAGCAGGCCGGGGCGGAGATCGAGCAGACCGAGGCCGCCCTCGTCGCCGAAGTCGATGCCCTCGAGGAGCTGCAGGCCGAGCTTGCGGACGTGGAAGCGGACCTGGAGACTCGCAGCACCGAGCTGCGCGCCGTCTTCGAACGGCAGCAGCAGCTGCTCGCCGCGGTCGAAGCAGAGATTGCCCACATGGAAGGCGAGATCGCCGCGCTGGAGAGGGAAGAGCAGGGGATCGTCGACCTCATCAACGAGCGCTCCAGGGACGAAGGGAGCCGCCCAGGGCAGCTGATGCGACCGGTGCCCGGAGCCATCTCGTCCGGCTTCGGGCCCCGCTTCCATCCCATCCTCGGCTACATGCGGATGCACAACGGCGTCGACATGAACTGCGACCAGGGTGATCCCATCGTGGCCGCCGGGTCGGGCCGGGTCATCTGGGCGTCGGTCAAGGGCGGCTACGGCAACACGATCATGATCGACCACGGCGGCGGGATGGTGACGCTGTACGCCCATCAGTCGTCGTTTGCCGTCGCCGAGGGGGCGACGGTGGACGCGGCCCAGCTCATCGGATACTGCGGGTCGACCGGGCTCTCCACCTCGGCCCATCTCCACTTCGAGGTCAGGATCAGCGGCAGCCCCGTGGATCCGGAGGGCTATCTCTGATGGCCGAGGGACGAAAGGTCATCGCCACCAATCGCCGGGCCCGTCGCGACTACGAGATCCTGGACACCTTCGAGGCGGGGATCGTTCTCAAGGGCTCCGAGGTCAAGAGCCTGCGGGCAAGCCAGGTCCAGCTCAAGGACGCGTATGCCTCGTTGAGCGGCGGCGAGCTGTGGTTGGAGCGCATGCACATCGGCCCGTACAGCCACGCCGCGGTGGACGCCCACGACCCAGAGCGCAAGCGCAAGCTGTTGTTGCATCGCCGCGAGATCGACCGGCTCGCCGGGAAGGTCAACGAGCAGGGCCTCACCCTGGTGCCGCTCTCGGTCTACTTCTCGCACGGGCTCGCCAAGGTCGAGCTTGCGCTCGCCAAGGGCCGGCGCACCTACGACAAGCGGCGCAAGCTCGCCGAGAAGGAGCGGCGTCGGGAGATGGAACGGAGATAGCGGCGAAGTAGCGTTGCTACCAACCCAGGGCTGTAGCCGACGCAGGGCGTTGGGTACAGCCCACGCTACGGCACGATCCGGCGCGACCTACCCAAGCGTGGGCTGGTAACGACGCTGAGCGTTGCTGCCAACCCTGGGTTGGCACGCTGGGCGGTGACCGCTACCGAGAAGCCACCAGCCTGGCTTCGTGGCGATCCTCGATCGACCAGCCCTCGGCGCAGTACCTGATGTGTAGCCCGGGGACGAGCTCCGGGGCCTCGCCTTCGGCCAGCAGGTAGGGGAGCGGGGGGCGTTCGTGCCGCTCCAGGTTGCGCTCCGTGGCGATGGCGAAGGCGAGCAGTCCCCCCGGGGGTAACTGGGCGATCATGGAAGGGAACAGCTCCCGGTGCAGGTAGTGCACCACCAGGATCAGGTCCCAGGGGCCTTCGGGGAACAGGTCGGCTTCCAGATCGGCCTCGATGGTGGTGATCCCGGCGGGAACCGCATCGAGCGCCACCGGGGAGAAGTCGACGAGCGTCGTGTCCCACCCTCGATCGGCGAGCCAGGCGGCGTGACGGCCCCGCCCGCCGGCCACGTCGATGGCGCGTCCCGGATCGGGGAGGAGGGGGGCGAGCTCCACGGTCACGAAGGCCGATGGCTCGGTGGCGAGATCGCTCCTGGCATGCCGCTGATTCCAGTGCTCAAGTGTCACAGGGGGAGGGTACGATTCTTACCAGGACGCCTCTCGCGTCCCCTGCGGGGGTGACATGGTTTCGACCGTGAGGGTTGAGGCGCCGGAAGCGAG
>CAYQZO010000266.1:0-3540 GCA_964421925.1 uncultured Acidimicrobiaceae bacterium | reverse complement strand
GGCGTCGCTGCTCGCCGCCCTCGACGCCGAGTCGGTCGCCGAGGTCCACAAGCGGGGAGCGATCGCAGCCGGCGCCCTCGAGGTGGCGTACGACGATGGATGAGAAGGTGATCGCCCGTCTCGAGGCCGCGGCCGCCGAGTACGCCGAGACCGTCGACCAGCTCGCCTCGCCCGACATCCACTACGACCAGAACCGGTACCGGGAGGTGGCCGAGCGCCACGCCGAGCTCAAGCCGGTGGTGGCCGCCTTCGACGAGTACCGGGAGGCTGAACGCGAGGCCACGGAAGCCGAGGAGCTGGTCAAGACCGAGGACGACCCGGAGATGGTCGACTACCTGCAGTCCCTCGCCACCGCCAAGCGGGCCGAGCTCGAGCAGCTCGAGATCGAACTGCAGAAGCTGCTGGTGCCCAAGGATCCCAACGACGACAAGGACGTCATCGTCGAGCTCCGCCCCGCCGCCGGCGGTGAGGAGGCGGCGCTGTGGGCGGGCGACCTGTACCGGATGTACGAGCGGTTCGCCGAGCGCAACAAGTGGACCATCGACCCCATCGGGGTCTCACCCTCCGACACCGGCGGGCTGAAGGACGCCACCTTTGCCGTCAAGGGCAAGGGAGCCTTCTCCCGGTTCAAGTACGAGGCGGGGCCGCACCGGGTGCAGCGGGTACCTAAGACCGAGTCGCAGGGCCGGGTGCACACCTCGGTGGCCACGGTGGCGGTGCTCCCCGAGGTGGAGGAGGTCGAAGTGGACATCCACGACAACGACCTCGAGGTCGAGACCTTCCGGTCCACCGGCCCGGGGGGCCAATCGGTGAACACCACCGACTCGGCGGTGCGCATCACCCACCTTCCAACCGGGATCGTGGTGTCGTGCCAGGACGAGAAGTCGCAGCTGCAGAACAAGACCAAGGCGATGCGGGTGCTGCGCGCCCGGTTGTATCAGCAGCAGCTGCAAGAGCAGCTGGGGGAGCGGGCCGACGTGCGCCGCTCCCAGGTGGGCTCGGGGGAGCGGGCCGAGAAGATCCGCACCTACAACTTCAAGGAGAACCGGGTCACCGACCATCGGGTGGGGTTGACCGTGCACTCGCTGCCCGACGTGCTCGACGGCGACCTCGCCGATCTGCACGAGGCGTTGATCGCCGACGAGGCGGCCCGGGCCCTGGCGGGGGAGTGAGTCCGGTGGCCTCCCCCACGGAGTGGGGGAGGCGCGAGGCGGCTTCGCCGCCGAGCGGAGGGGGCTTCTTCTGAACTCCACCGACATCCTCAACTCCGTGACCGCGCTTCCTCGTCACGAGGTGGAGCGACTCCTGGTCACGGCCACCGGCCGCACCCGGACCGAGCTGCTGCTCGGCACGGAGATACCGGAGGAACAGCTCGCCGACTTCGACCGCCTGGTCGACCGCCGCTGGACCGGCGAGCCGCTCCAGTACCTCGAGGGCCGCATCCCCTTCGGCCCCATCGAGGTCAGCGTCGACGAGCGGGCACTCATCCCGAGGCCGGAGACCGAGCAGCTCTATGAGATTGCCGTCGACCTCGCCGAAGATCCCAGGGTCATCGTCGATCTGTGCACCGGGTCCGGAAACTTGGCGCTCGCCCTCAAGCACACCTTTCCCGGGGCGTCGGTGTATGCCACCGACCGCTCGGACGAGGCAGCTGAGCTGGCCGAGGAGAACGCCCGCGACGCCGGCCTCGACGTCACCGTGCTGACCGGCGATCTGTTCGAACCGCTTCCCGAACACGTGCGGGGCCGGGTCGACCTGATCGTGGCCAACCCGCCCTACCTGTCCGAGGCCGAGCTCGCCGAGCTCGATCCCGAGGTGCGCGACCACGAACCGACGATGGCCCTGGTGGCCGGGCCGACCGGTGATGAGGTGGTGGCCGACATCGCCACCCGGGCCGCGCAGTGGCTGGCGCCGGGAGGGGTCATCGTGTGCGAGATCTCCGAGTTTCGGGAGCAGGCGGCGGCGCGGCTCTTCACCGATCTGGGTGGCGAGGTGCGGAAGGACCTGGCGGGGAAGCCGCGATTCGTGATCGGCACCCATCTGACTAGCTTGTAGGCATGGACGTCGAGATCCTGGCCGCCGCAGCCGAGGCCATCCGCAACGGCGAGCTGGTGGGGATCCCCACCGACACCCTGTACGGGATCGCCGCCGATCCGTTCAACGAGGACGCCCTGGAGCGAATCTTCGAGATCAAGGGGCGGCCCGGATTGAAGCCCCTGGCCATCCTGGTCGCCGACCTGGAGCAGGCGCAGCAGCTCGCCGCCTTCTCGGAGCGGGCCCTTGAGTTGGCCGAGAAGCATTGGCCCGGCCGGCTCACCCTGGTCCTACCCAAGTTGGCCACCACGCCCGAGTGGCTCGGGGACCGCCCCAGGAAGACGATCGGGCTGCGCTGCCCCGACCATCCGGATACCCGGGAGCTGCTCTTCACCATCGGCCCGCTTGCGGTGACGAGCGCCAACGCCACCGGCCAGTCGGCGGTCGCCGACGCCGAGGAGGCCGAGGCGCTGTTCGGCCCGGTGATCGCGGTGTACGTGCCGGGGGAGGCGTTCGGTGACGCCGCTTCCACCATCCTCGACCTCACCCAGCCCGCGGAGTGGGTGCTTCGGGAGGGCCCGGTCGCTCCGTGACCCTCGGCAAACAGAAGGCGATCATGTTCGGCACCGCGATCGCCGCCGCCGCCTTCTGGGCGAGTCTGCTGGTTGGCACCGCGAGCAGCTTCATCGGTGTGGTCGTGTTCTCGATCGGCGTCATCGTGTCCATGGTCGCCGTCGCCGGGTACAGCAGGGACGATGACCGGGTCCAGTACGGGATCCGGTCGGCCATCGCCGCCCTGTTCATGGGTGCGGTGCTGTTCACCCTTGCCGGACTCACCGGATCGCTGACCATCGGCCTGCTCATCCCCGTGGCCATGCTGGCGGTGGGCGGGATGTGGGCCCTGCCCGGGATGAGCGATCCCCAGGTGACCACGATGCGCCTGATCGTCACCGGGATCGGGGCCGCCCTCGTGATCTTTGCCGCGTTCTTCGCCGAAGAGCTGTGGGCGCTCTTCGCCCCCCTCGTCCCCCTCCCCGGCCTGGGACTGGCGGACCGCCTGGCGGAGCGGTCCAAGGAGGACTGAATCGCCGCGTGTACTTAGGGGGACCTCAGAGGTACGTCTAAGTACACGCGACCGTCAGGGAATGAGGACTCCGACGACGTCGTCGATGTCGTAGGGGGCGGTGGCGGACAGGTCGAGGGTGCCGATGGGGATCCAGGACGGTCCGATGCGGTATTCGCCGAACCAGGTGTAGGTGGCCGTCACCGGGTAGGCCTCCAGGGTGGGGTGGCACAGGCGGCCCGATGGGTGTGTTTCCCGGTACTCGGCGGTGCAGGTCTTCTGGGTGTAGGCGTGGGTGACGCTGCCGTCGGGCCAGGGCACGGCGGCGGCGACGGCGTGATCAGTGACAGCTCCGTCGCCCCAATCGACCCTTAACCCGACCACCGAGGCCCGTACCTCGAAGATGGTGACGCCGTCCGGGAGGGTCTCGTAGTGGTAGATCT
>CAYQZO010000265.1:0-3551 GCA_964421925.1 uncultured Acidimicrobiaceae bacterium | reverse complement strand
CTGTACACCAGCAGGGCGGTGCGCATGCTGGCGCTCACGGCCAGCCGGTCCTGGGTCTGCATCGCCGGGTCCATGTTCTCCGGGTCGATGTGCCCGTAGGAGCGGGTGCGGGGGTCGCGCACGTCGATGGTGGCGGCGTCGTCGCCGGCGAGGGGCGGGGTGAACTGGGTGTCGAAGCCGAGCCGCTCCCGGGGCAGCGGCGCCTTCATCTCGGCAAAGGAGACCGGCGCGCCCGAGGTGTTGCGGAAGGCGTGCGTCAGCCCCACCGGCAGCAGCCCGTAGTCGCCCTCGCTCAGCTCCACAGTGCCCTCGGGGGTGTCGACCACGAGGGACCCTTCGATCACGTAGAGCGACTCCTCGAACGAGTGCACGTGGCTGTCCACCCATCCGTCGGGTTCGAGCCGGGCGATGCGGAACCCCATCTGCACCGCCCCGCCCGCTTCGTCGACCACGTTGTCTCCGCTGTATCCGCCGCTGCGGTCGACGAACTCGAGTGGGGTGGCCATGTCGAGGTCTGCGGCCAGCTTGACGATGTGCTCGGACATCAATGCTCCTTCCGGAGGTAGACGGCGACCGCGCTCAGGTCGTCCTCGCCCATGCCCTCTGCGATCGCCCGGTTGACGATGTCGAGCCCGGTCCTGGCCTGCTCCATGGGGGCGCCCACCTCCTCGCCGAGCCCGGTGATCAGGTCGAGGTCCTTGGCGACGAGGTTGAGGGTGAAGGCCACCGGGGCGTGTTCGGGGTGGAGGTAGGCCTCACGCTTGTAGTCGACAAACGGTGCGCCCCCGGCACCGCTCGAGAACACCTCGTAGGCCGCCTCCCGATCGACGCCGGCCTTCTCGGCGAGCACCACCGCCTCGGCGAGGGCGACGTTGAGGCCGTGGACGAGGCCGTTCACCGCGAGCTTGCACGCGGCCCCGGCCCCCCGTCCGCCGACCGGCACGACCCGCTTGGCGATGGAGGCGAAGAGGGGCTCGACCGCGGCCACGTCCACGGGGTCACCGCCGGCCATGATGATGAGCGCCCCGGCCTCGACGGTGGGGACGCTCCCCGAAACCGGGCAATCGAGGAATACGGCCCCGGTGGCATCCACGGCCGCACCCACCTCCTGGATCGTGGCCGGGTGCACCGTGCTGGTGTCGACGGCGATGGTGCCGGGCCCGATGCCCACGACGACCCCGGACGGGCCGAGGTAGACGGCACGCAGCGCTTCGTCGTCGGCGAGGCTGGTCACCACGATCGACGCCTCGGAGGCGGCGGCCGCCGGAGTCTCGGCGACGCGGGCCCCGGTGTCGGCGGCGACGGCTTCGGCCTTGGCCGGATCCCGGTTCCACAGGACGAGGTCGTAGCCTGCGTCGGAGAAGCGCCGGGTCATGGCACTCCCCATCCGACCCAGGCCGAGTACAGCGACGACGACGTTCTGGTCAGCCACTGATAAGCGACACTACACAAGTCGCACCCGATTCGGCCACGCAAAATCGGCTGCAGTCGTTCAATCCGTTGTCCCGTACCGGGTCTCCGGCGTCGTCCCGTGTCCAGTCCCACTGCACATCGCCGCGGACGCCGGTCTATGCTCGGAGCTGGTTCGAGGAAGGGAGCCGTGCCATGACCGAGGGCTCAGTGCTCATCGTCGGCGGTACCGGCGGCATCGGCAGAGAGCTTGCCCGCCAGTACCTTGACCGGGGCGCCGCGGTGATCGTCACCGGGCGAGACCGCGAGAAGGCCGAAGCCACCGCCGCCGATCTCGGCAAAGGCGCCACCGGGATCGCCTACGACCTCGGCGAGCCCGAGTCGATCGTCACAGCGCTCGCCGACATCGGACCGGTGTCGCGGCTGGCGCTCGTCGCCATCTCCAGGGACAACAACCCGGTGCGCGACTACAGCATCTCCGACGCCCTGTACCTGTCCACCATGAAGCTGATCGGATACACCGAAACCGTCCATGCCCTCCTCGACCGCCTATCCGACGACTCCTCGGTGGTGCTGTTCGGAGGAAGGGCCAAGGACCGCCCCTACCCCGGCGGCACGACGGTGACGACCGTCAACGGCGGGGTGAGCAGCCTCATCCGCACCCTCGCCGTCGAGCTCGCCCCCATCCGGTTCAACGCCATCCATCCGGGGTTCGTCGGTGACAGCCCCTTCTGGGAGGGCAAGGATCTCGATCACGTCATCGCCCGTACCCCGACGGGCAGGCTGGCAACGATGGCCGAGGTCGCCGACGCCACCATCTTCCTCCTGGAGAACACGGCAATGAACGGCGCCAATCTGTACGTCGACGGCGGCTGGACGATGATGTGAGCGATGCGTCGCGTCCCGAGCTCGACACCACCCTGGACGGCATCGGGGACCGGCTGCGCGAGGAGCGGAAGCGGGCCGGGTTGAGCCAGCGGGAGCTTGCCCGCCGCCTCGGCATGTCGGCGAGCATGATCTCCCAGCTGGAGAAGGGCGTGTCCAAGCCCTCGGTCGGAACGCTGTACGCCATCGTCACCGAGCTCGACCTGTCGCTCGACCGGGTGATCCGGGGCGAGGACTTCCACACCGGTGACGAGCCCGCCGACGACGGGGCCACCCCGCTGGTCCATCCCGATGAGCGGCAGGTGATCGATCTGGACTCCGGTGTGCGCTGGGAGGAGCTGACCGCCACCTCGGAAGACGGCGTCGACTTCCTCCACGCCACCTATGCGGTCGGAGGCGCCTCGACACCGGACGAGTCGCTCATGCGCCACGACGGCCGGGAATACGGCTACGTGATGTCGGGCACCCTCGGCATCCAGATCGGGTTCCAGGAGTACACGCTGCGCCCCGGGGACTCCATTGCCTTCGATTCCACCCGCCCCCACCGGTTGTTCAACAAGGGTGACGAGCCGGTGCAGGCCGTCTGGTTCGTGGTCGGACGCGGTGCCGATGGTCGACCGCTGCGCTAGCGCTGCTTCCACTCCATGATCTGGCGTTGCACGTCGGCGGCGTTGAACCAAGCGTTCTCGTAACAGATCAGGCCGTCGCGCAGCTCGAAGATGTGCAGGATGCGCACCTCCACCGGCGCCCCCCGCCCTCCATCCCGGACCACTCCCCTTCCACGTGGCCGGTGAGCCGGGACTCATCGACGACGTACCGGCCGTCTTCGGTCGAAAACCGCTTCACCGATTCCAGGACGACGTCGGGGATGGCGTCGAGGATCGACGAGTAGACGCTCCCCACCTCTTCCTTGCCGTGGAACGGTGCGTCGGGATGCGTGACGTCGTCCCACACGATGTCGTCTGTGTAGGTGTCGGGGGTGGCCTGGACGTCGTGGGCGTTCTCGGCGGCGAAGTGTCGGTCGATGATGTCCACGGGACCTCCGATCGGTCGCCAAGCTAGCCGACGCGTCTACCGTCGGCTCGAGCCGGGATCAGGAGGACGACGGTGTCGCATCTGCGGGTGGTGGCGGTGCTCGCCCTCCTTGTCGGATGTACCGGGTCCGCCGCGGTGTCGACGGTGACCACAACGCTGCCGCTCTCCACCACCTCCATTGCAGAGACCACAACCACGTCGGCCCCGACAACCACGGCTGC
>CAYQZO010000264.1:0-3560 GCA_964421925.1 uncultured Acidimicrobiaceae bacterium | reverse complement strand
ACCGCGCCCTCATCCTGGCGGCTCTGGCGGATGGGGAGAGTCGGATCGCCAACCTGGCGCCGGGGGCCGACGTCGCCACCACGCTGCGGGCGCTGCGCCACTTCGGCGTGGTTGCCGACCGGCACCGGGTCACAGGACGGGCCTGGGAGCAGCCCTCCGGGCCCATCGACTGTGCCAACTCGGGGACCACGATGCGCTTGCTCGCCGGGGCCGCCGCCGGCGCCGGGTTCACCACGACGCTGGTCGGCGATGCGTCGCTCATTAACCGGCCCATGGGGCGGCTGGCCGCTCCGCTGCACGCCCTCGGCGCACGATTCGAGACCGGACCCGACGGCCTTCCCCCGGTCACCACCGGTGGATCCGGGCTCACCGGTGCCGACGTCGAGGTCGGCCTGGCGTCCGCCCAGGTCCGCTCTGCCTTCGAGCTCGCTGCGGTTCGCGCCGAGGGCTCCTCGACCATCACCGGGCCGCCCGGGTTCCGTGACCACACCGAGCGCTGGCTGGAGGCCTTCGGGCTCGGGGAGCGCCTCGGGGAGGGAGTCTTCCGCATCGAACCGGGGCAGATACCGGCCACTGCCTACGAGCTGCCCTCGGACCCGTCGAGCGCCGCCTTTGTGTGGGCGTCGGCGGCCATCATCCCCGGCGCCCGCGTCGCCACCCCCGACGTCTCCCTCAACCCGGGCCGCCTCGGGTTCCTCTCCATCCTGGAGCAGATGGGTGCTGAGGTGCACGCCGAGGTGACGGGCGACATCCACGGCGACCCGGTGGGGGCGGTGGCCGTGACCGGTTCCGGTTTGCGGGGCGTGGAAGTGTCCGGGACGCTCACCGCCTCCGCCCTCGACGAGTTGCCGCTCGTCGCCGTGCTCGGCGCTTACGCCGAGGGCGTCACCACGGTCGAGGACGCCGCCGAGCTTCGCGTCAAGGAGAGCGACCGCATCGACTCCACCGTGGCCATGATCCGGGCCCTCGGCGGGCGAGCCGAAACGACCGCAGACGGGTTCAGCGTGGTCGGGACCGGACTCCTCACCGAGGGCCTGGTCGATGCCGCCGCCGATCACCGCATCGCCATGTCCGCCGCCGTCGCCGCCACGGGCGCGACCGGTCCCGTGGCCATCGCGGGCGCATCGGCCGCCGCCGTATCCTGGCCCACGTTCTACGACACGCTGGAGGCGGTGTGGTCATCACGATCGACGGGCCGGGAGGCGTAGGGAAGACGACCGTGGCCCGGGGCGTGGCCCGCGCCCTCGACCTTCCCCATCTGGACACCGGCTCCACCTACCGGGCCGCTGCCCTGGCGACCCTTCGAGCCGGAGGGGACGTCCAACATCCGGCGTCGGTCCTGGCCGCGGTCGACGCCACCGACTTCGCCTTCGAGGACGCAAAGGTCCTCATGGACGGAGAAGACGTCACCGAGGAGCTGCGCACGTCTGAGGTCACATCCGGGTCGAGTGCGGTGGCCGTCCACCCGGAGGTGCGGGAGCGCGTCGTCGGCTTGCAGCGGGCTTGGCTGGCGGAGCGCGGTGGATCGGGTGTCGTCGAGGGCCGCGACATCGGAACCGTGGTGTTTCCCGACGCCGCGGTGAAGGCGTACCTGACGGCGAGCCCCGAGGTACGAGCGGCGCGGCGCGCCGATGATCCGGAGTCGGCGGGCAAAAGCGTTGAGGAGATCGCGGCCGAGCTGCGGGCCCGGGACGAGCGAGATTCGACCCGCGCCGCCTCACCGCTGCGCCCGGCCGCCGATGCGGTGATCATCGACACCGCCAAGCTCAGCGCCGACGAGGTGACCGCGCTCGTGCTCCGGCTCGTCGCCGAGGCTCGCGTCCTGGAGGAGTCGTCGCTGCTCGCCGAGCACCGTCCCCGGGTCGTCGCGCTGACCAGGACGCTTCGCGCCGTGGTGAGGTCTGCGCTTCCGGAGGTAACGGAGCGCGTGTACCCGGGTTGGAAGGGGCTCGGCTATCACCATCCCGACGCCGGCTACCTGGGCGGGGTCTTTCCCCGCGGCGACGGGGTGAGCCTCGCCTTCGAGCACGGCACCGAGCTCCCCGACCCCGACGGGCTGCTCCAGGGTGAGGGCTCCCGGGTGCGTTCCGTGATGCTCGAGGAGTGGGACGAAAAACTGCGCGAACCGATCACGGATCTTCTCGATGCTGCGGCCGAGCTGGAAGCCGGCAGCCGGTAGCCGGCTACAGCTTGAGGAGCTCCAGCGCCTCGGTCGCCCCCCAGCTGCGGTCGTCGTCGAGGGGCCCGGGCTCTCCCGGCTTGCGGGCGGCAAATGCTCCCTCTACGAGCGTCTGCAGTGTCTCCATCAGGCGGCGAAGCGCCGGCGGGAGGGGGAAGTACTCGTCCTCCTCGGTGACCCGGAGCAGCTCGACGGAGCCCGCCGGCGCCACCGCCTCGATCACCGCCTGGACCCGCTGGTCGGGAGCAGAAGCACCGGCGGTGACGCCGACGGTGTCGACACCGTCCAGCCACGTGGGGTCGATACTCTCCGGCCCGTCGATCCGGTACGCCCGGGCTCCTGCCTTTCTGGCCACCCGGACAAGTGCCTGGGTGTTCGACGAGTTCTCAGAGCCCACGACGAGGATCACCGGGGCCACCTCGGCCATGCGCGAGATCGCCTCCTGCCGGTTGGTGGTGGCGTAGCACAGGTCGCTCTTGCGGGCGGTGCGCACCTCCGGGAAGCGACGCCGGGCCTCGTCGAGGACGCCCTCCCATTCGTACACCCCGAGCGTGGTCTGCGCCAGCAGGGCGACCTTGTCGGCGTCGGCCGGGGCGTAGGAGCCGAGGCCGTCGCGGGGGTCCACGAGGGTGGCCGCTGCGGGGGCCTCGGCGAGTGAGCCCACCGCCTCGTCGTGGCCCTCGTGGCCCACGTAGATGATGTCGTAGCCCTGCCGCGCCATCGAGCGCATCTCGTGGTGGACCTTGGTCACCAGCGGGCACACCGCGTCCACCAGCACCGCGGCGCGCGCTTCGGCTCCGGTGACGACGTCGGGCGCCGACCCGTGGGCGGACAGCATCACCGGGCTGCCTTCGGGTACCCGGGCGATGTCGTCGACGAACACGACGCCGGCCCGCTCGAAGGCGGCGACGACCGCCGCGTTGTGCACGATCTCGTGGTAGCAGTACACCGGCGGCTCGAAGACCTGCACCATCCAGGTGAGGGCCTTGATGGCCATCTCCACGCCGGCACAGAAGCCGCGTGGTTCGGCGAGATAGACGGTGTGCACCATTGCGGCAAAGGCTAATTGGGACCCCCTCGGTACCATTCCGCCATGCCCTCCCACCCCACCGTGCTCGAGATCGTCGCGGACAGTCCGGCCGCCCGGGCCGGCCTTGTCGTGGGCGATCAGCTGATCGCGGTCAACGGTGCGGTACCGACCGACGTCATCGAGTACCAGCAGCTGATCGACGATCCCGACCCCGAGCTCACCGTGGAGCGGGATGGGTCCCGGTCCACGATCCAGCTTGCAAAAGACGCCGGGGAGCCGGTTGGGCTTCGCCTGAACGCCTCGATCTTCGACCGGGTGCAGACCTGCGACAACCACTGCGAGTTCTGCTTC
>CAYQZO010000263.1:224-3564 GCA_964421925.1 uncultured Acidimicrobiaceae bacterium | reverse complement strand
ATGAACATGACCACGTCACTATCTTGCTCCAGAGCTCCGCTTTCACGAAGGTCACCCAACCGCGGCCGCTTGTCCTCGCGTTGCTCCAGGGCCCGGTTGAGCTGGGACAGCGCGATCACCGGGACCTCGAGCTCCCGGGCCAGGTTCTTCAGCGACCGGGAGATGATGGCAATCTCCTGCTGCCGGTTCTCCCCGCCGGTGCCGTGCATCAGCTGCAGGTAGTCGACGACGACGAGGCCGAGCCCGGGTTTGCGGCGCAGCCGCCGCGCCTTGGCACGGATCTCGGTGACGGTGAGCCCGGGCGAGTCGTCCACGTAGATCGGCTTCTTGTACAGGGTGCTCGCCGCGTTGGACAGCTTGGTGAAATCCGCTTCGGACAGGTTGCCGGTGTTGAGCTTCTGCAGGTCGATGCGCCCCGCCGAGCACAGCATGCGGGATACGACCTCTTCCCGGCTCATCTCCATGGTGAAGATCGCCACCGGGATGTCGGTGAGGGCGACGTTCTGGGCGATGTTGAGGGCGAGCGCCGACTTCCCCATGGAGGGCCGGGCGGCGATGATGATCAGGTTGGTCGGGTGCAGTCCGGCCAACCTGCGATCGAGGTCCCGGTAGCCGGTGGGGATGCCGGTGACCTCGGAGCCGACCCGCTGCAGCTCCTCGGCCTTCTCGATGGCGGGGCCGAGAAGAGGGTCGATGGGGGCGAGCCCGCTGCCGATGCGGCGCTCCGAGACCAGGAAGACCTCTTGCTCGGACCGGTCGAGGACGTCGGCGATGGGCTCCTGCATCTCGGTGGCAATGGACCCGATCGACGCCCCCACCCGCATCAGTCGCCGCCGCAGGGCGTGCTCTTCGACGATGCTCGCGTAATACTCCATATTCGAGGTCGTGGGCACCGAGTCGATGATCCGTGTCAGGAAGTCGACGCCGCCCATGCGCTCCAGCGACCCTTCGCGCCGCAGCATCTCGGAGACGGTGACGGCGTCGATGGGCTCGTTGGCATCGAAGAGCGCCTGGACCGCTTCGAAGATCTGCTGGTGCGAGGGTCGGTAGAAGTCCTCGGCGTGCAGCTTCTCCAGGGCGATGTTGGCGGCGTCCGCCGACAGTAGAACCGCGCCGAGCACCGACTCTTCGGCTTCGATGCTGTGCGGCGGGGTGGGAAGCGTGCCGGCCACTGGCCGCTCGGCAACGCTGGTCACGTGTCCTCCCTATTTCTCCTGGCCTGTTCTTCACACTGTTGCACCTGGGTGTGACACAAACGCGTCAGCGCCCCAGTGGGAAGTGAACGGGAAGTCAGGGCAGCTTACGCGGGGCCGCGCCGCCAGGTTTGCTCCAAGCCCGCATTGTTTTCGCGACGGACGCGGATGAGGGGCGGAGAACCGCCCCTCATCGTCATCCACGCTCGGTGCAGCTACTTCTTGCCCTTCGCCGTCCCCTTGCTCGCCGGCTTCTTGCCGGCAGCCTTCTTCGGAGCTGGCTTCTTGGTGGCCACGGTTCCTCTTTCAAGCTTCCCGGTCGGATTCCCGGCCGGTACAACCCATCGCTCAGGTCTCTGAGCGACAGAATCGTACCGAGCGCGGCGACCATCGCGGTGTCACGGAAGAGGGTTTTTTCGCCGTTTCCGCTACGCCGGGATCACGTCCAGGGTCACCTGGAACTCCACCTCGGGGTGCGGCTTCAACGCCACCTGGTGGAGCCCGATCTCCTTGATGGGCGCCTCGAGCGCGATCAGCTTCCGGTCCACCTCGATGCCGGTGAACTTGGTGATGGCCTCGGCGATGTCCGTCTCACCGATGGAGCCGAACAGCTTGCCCTCGTCCCCGGCGTGGGCGGCCACCACCACCCTGGTCCCGGTGAGGGACTGGGCGAAGGTCTCGGCCTCGTCCTTGGCGGCGGCGAGCGCCTCCTCCCGGGCGATGCGCATCGCTTCCGCCTTGCGCAGGGCGCCGTCGGTGGCCTTGACGGCGAGGGAGCGGGGCAGCAGGTAGTTCCGGGCGTGGCCGTCGGCGACGTCGACCACGTCGCCCTTGGCCCCGAGGTCCTCGACGTCGTCGGTGAGGATGACCCTCATCGGCGGCCCCGACCCCGCGGCTTGGCCGCCGCCTTGGTGGAGATGTAGGGGAGCATGGCCATCTCCCGTGCGTTCTTGATGGCAACGGCCACCTCGCGCTGGCGCTTGGCGCTCAGCCCGGTGACGCGACGGGAGCGGATCTTGCCCCGGTCCGACATGAACTTACGCAGCAGCTCGATGTCCTTGTAGTCGATGTAGTCGTCCTCAGCGAAGGTGTGCACCACCCGCTTCCGGGTCCTGGCCTCGGCCGCCTGGCGGCGGCGGTTGGCCTTACGGGTCTTTGACTTGGCCAATCAAAACCTCCTAGAAGGGGGCCTCGTCGGGCCCGTAGTCGGTGCGTGCCACCGGGGCGGCGGCGGCGACCTGCGCCTGCTCGTTGCCCGCCCAGGCCCCGTCGCGCGGGGTCTTGGTGACAGTGGTGGTCGCCCAGCGCACCGAGGGGCCGATCTCTTTGATGTCGATCTCGATGACCGAGCGCTTGTCGCCTTCCTGGGTCTCCCAGGAGCGCTGTTGGAGCTCGCCGACCACGATCACCCGCAGCCCCTTGGACAGCGACTCGGCGACGTTCTCTGCCATCTCCCGCCAGCAGGTGCCGCCGAAGAAGCTCGTCTCCTCCTGCCACTCCCCGTCGCGGTTCTGGTAACGCTTGTTCACGGCGAAGCGGACCTTGGTCATGGCGACCCCCGACGGCGTGAACCGCAGCTCCGGGTCGTCCACCAGGTTTCCGATCAGGGTGACCATGTTGGTGTTGCTCATTCGCTCTTCTCTCTATCCGGGCTCGCGTGCCGCCCCCGCATCATGACATGGGGGTGTGACACGAATCAGCTCTCTCTGTCAACCCTGCGCAGCAGCTTGTGGCGTACTACGGCGTCGGACAATCCCAGGGCCCGGTCGAGGGCCTCGACCAGGTTGATATCGCCGTCGAAGTCGACCACGGAGTAGTGCCCCTCGTTCATGTGGTCGATCTCATAGGCGAACCGGCGCTTGCCCAGGAACTCGGTACCGGTCACGGAACCGGAGGTATCGATGGTCTTGGAGACTTCCTCGACCTGTCGTCGTACATCCGTCTCGGCCATGTCCGGCCGATGGATGATCATCAGCTCGTACGAGCGCATCCCTATCAACTCCTCTGGACATTCCCTTCCGGGAACGGCCCCCGCGGGGGCAGGATCTCGTTGTGGCCGGAAGCGTAGCGGAGGACCGGCTCTTTCTACGCCTCGATGGTGAGCATCGACAGGGCGACGAGGACGAAGACGAAGGTCCGCGTGTTGA
>CAYQZO010000263.1:0-214 GCA_964421925.1 uncultured Acidimicrobiaceae bacterium | reverse complement strand
TTGTCGGCGGCAGTGTACCCAACAGACCGCCCTTTCAGCGGTCGATCACGAGCTGCGAGCCGGGACCGACGAACGCCAGATCGCCCGCCGGTGCTTCGATGGCGTACCGGTAGAGGTGTGCCGCGCTGTACGTCGGGCATGGGTCTTCGGTGCACGGTTCCATGCGCAACCGATCGACGAACCCGCCGTCGTCCCGGAAGAACGCGATGTCGAG
>CAYQZO010000262.1:0-3565 GCA_964421925.1 uncultured Acidimicrobiaceae bacterium | reverse complement strand
AGGTCGCCGGGTAGGTCGGCGGTCCCCACCAGCGCTCCAGCCGGCGCGGATCCTCCCACACCTGCCACACCCGCTCGATGGGGGCGTCGAACTCTGCGGTGAGGGTCATGGTCAGGTTCTCGGTGTCCTTGCGGACGCTCGTCACGGTCATGCGTCGTCTCCTCCTTCAGGATCGGCGATGATCTCGTCGGCCCGGTCGATGCGGCTTCGCCAGACCGCCTCGAGCTCCTCCAGCAGCTGGTTGGCCCTGCGGATGGTCTCGATGTCGGTCTCCACGAGCTGCTCCCTCCCCCTCTTCCGCTTGGTGACCAAGCCGGCCCGCTCCAGAACGGCGACGTGCTTCTGCACCGCGGCGAAGCTCATCGGGTAGTGGCTGGCGAGGGCCGACACGGAGTGGTCGCCCCGCATGGCCCGGCGGACGATGTCGCGCCGGGTGGCATCGGCCAGGGCGTGGAAGAGCTCGTTGGCTCGCTGCTCGTCGATCAGATCTACAACCATATGGTTGTAGATTACCATCCTTCCGTCGATGCGCAAGTCGTCGCTGCGATCATGCCGGCGTGATCATCGACACCGGGGCCGTGCTCCGAGCCCATCCCCACATGCGCACCGAGCGTCCGCCCAGGCTGTGGAACCTGTCGGTCGGCGAAGATGAGGTGTTCTTCCGCTTGCTCGGCGAGACCATCGCCCACGGGCTGACCCGGGGCAACGAGCTCGCCGACCTCACCCTGAAGGCGGACAACATCGTCGTCGAGCACGACGACGGATTGACCGAACCGGGCGACTACATCGGCATCACCGTCCTCGGGCCCAACGGCGACTGGCACCCCGAGCAGCGCTGGCCGGTCGACGCCGACACCAACTTCGTCAACGCCGACCTCCACGATACGGCAGCCCAAGCGCGGCTGACCTTCGGCTATGCGAGGGCCTACCCCGAGGGCGGCGGCTCGATCACTCTGTTCTTTGCAGCGAGTAGATCTTGATGGGCCGCGACACCCCTTTGAGCGTGATCTCGTCGACCTCTTCCGCAGACACCGAGTCCTCGACCTTCATCATGGTGCGGCCGCTCACCAGGATCTGCCCGGCCTCGGCGCGATCGGCGAGGCGGGAGGCCAGATTGACGGCATTGCCGAGGACCGTGTAGTCGGTCCGCGCCGGGGACCCGATGTTGCCCACGGTGACCCAGCCCGTGGTGATGCCCATGCCTACCTGGAAGGACTCTCCGTAGGAGGCCACCCAGTGGCCGGCGAGCTCCTCGACACGATCCTGCATCTCGAGGGCCATCCGCACCGCACGCATCTCCTGGTCCTCCTGGGGAACGGGATCACCGAAGAAGACGAGGATCCCGTCGCCCTCGTACTTGTCGAGGGTCCCGCCGTGGCGAAAGATGATCTCGGTCATCTCGGACAGGTACTCGTTCAACTCGTCGACCACGTGCTCGGGCTCCATGCGCTCCGAGATCGCTGTGAACCCCCGGATGTCGGAGAAGAAGATGGTCAGGTACTTCCGGCTGGAGCTCAGCTCGACCTCGGTGGTCCCAGCGAGGATCGACTCGGCCAGCTGCGGCGAGACGTACCGCTTCAGCTGCGTGGCCCGGTCGAGCTCCTCGACCTTTCGATCGATGGTCTCCTGGAGACCGGCATTCAGCGTCTCGAGGTCCGTGTAGAGCTGGCCGAGATGGGCGGTGGTCTTGTTGAGGTTCGTCGTCAGGCTGCCGAACTCGTCGCGGTTCGGCACCTCCACCCGTTGCTCGAAGTCGCCGTCGGCGATCTTGTGGAGGGCGTCGTCGACCCGGCGCACCGGACGAATCAACGACCACGAGAGGATGGCGCCGAGAAGGAGGGCCACCCCGAGGCTCACCACCGAGAAGGCGGCGACCGCGTACATCAGCAGGCGACGATCGTCTTTGAAGGCCGCAGCCTCGGCGGCGGCGAGCGCGTCTCCCTGGGCGATCATCTCGTTGAGCTGGTCCTCCAGCTCGTGAGAAGTCTCGTGCTCGACCTGGATGTGAAGCTTGAGGGCTTCGTCCAGGTCGCCCCCGTAGTAGAGCCCGCTCACCGTCTCGGACTCGGCGGCGAACCGCTCGTCCACCGTGCGCAGCCCGGCGAACTCGGCGTCCCGCGCCCACCGGTTGTTGGCGCGCATGGTGTCGAGGTTCTCGCTGAAGCCCGTCTTTGCCCCATAGATCTTGTCGTCCCACGAATCGACCTGGGTGATCAGAGCCATGGCTCGGTAGTGGCTCTGGGAGGTGACCGCATAGATCATTCTGCGGGCGGTGTCGTTCTGGGTGTGCAGCGCGGTGAGGGTCTCGACCTGGTGGTCGACGCGATTGAGCACGGCCACGCTAAACAGCCCGAGCGCCAGCAGCAGCACGGCGAGTGACAGGAAGCCGAACAGCAGCTTCCGGTGCACCGTGACCGGGCGTCGTGCCACCCAGTCGACGGCAGGGCTGAGCCAGCCGGGCAGCGGTCCAAGATCGCGGGCTGCGTCGATCTCCGCAGTTGCCATGGTCTCTCCGTTCGAGGGTCCGTGGGCGTGAAACCTACCCGGGATCAGCGCACCGCGCCGGGGATGGAGCTCCGGCTACTTCGGGGGCAGGCTCTCCGCGTGGGAGACCCCGACGTCGATCCACCGGGCCAGATCGGCATCGGTGGCGGTGCCATCGGGGTCGACCAGCACCCAGCCCTCCATGGGTCTGGCGCCCATGTCGAAGATGCGGACGTGAGGCTGGGCCATGGCGTCCTCGTGGTTCTCCTTGCCCACCCGGACCATCAGGTCGTCTCCCGACACTCCCACCGACATGTTGCCCTGCACCATGAAGGCGATGCCCCCGAACATCTGCTTCTCCTCGAGGGCGGGATGGCCTCCGATCTCGTCCCGGATGCGCTGTGCCAGCTCCTCGCTGTAGGCCACGGGGCTACGTCCAATCGATGGTGCGCACCTGAACCGGCTTCGGGATGCCCTTCAGGGATTCCGGCCTTGGCTCGGACATCGGGTAGCGGATCGAACCGGCGGCCTCGACCGCATCGGCCGAGATCACTACCTCCTCCTTCCCGCCGAGGTTGCCCACCCTGGCCGCCACGTGCACCCCCCTTCCCGAGTAGTCGGTGCCGTGCTTGGTGGCCTCGGCGGTATGGATCCCGATGCGCACCCAGGGGGCGAACCCGTGCTCGCGGCGGTGGTGGTCGAGCCGGCGCTGGATGGCCACCGCGGCATCCGCCGCGTCGGAGGCCCGATCGAAGGCGACGAAGAACCCGTCGCCGGTGTGGCGCACCTCCTGGCCGTGGTGGCCGTCGATCTCGGCGCGCAACGCTCGATCGTGCCATCGCATCAAGTCCTCCCAGGCGGCGTCCCCGATGAGGTCGACCAGGTCGGTCGAGGTGACGATGTCGGTGAACATGAAGCTCTTGGTCAGTCGCTGCCCGTCCCCGGAGGTCGGCGCCACGGAGTCACCGAGAAGAGCGGCGACACGGTTCGCGTCGGACAACGCACCGAGCCGCTCGAAGGTGGAGCGCGCCGCCTCCCACTCCATCCCGGCCGTGGCCAGGTCGCCGGCCGCGGCCTTGGC
>CAYQZO010000261.1:0-3573 GCA_964421925.1 uncultured Acidimicrobiaceae bacterium | reverse complement strand
GAAGGTGCCGTCGAGGTCACGGGTAGCGAGGTTGATGCTGGCGAAGGTTCCCTTCGCCATCATCTCCTCGATAACGCGCCGCTCGTCGTCGGTGAGGCCCGGATTTGCCTCCGGCGGGTAGAGCACGATGGAGGTGTCGGGCTGGTTGACCGGGCCGATCGTGATCCAGTGCATCCCGCCGTACTCGACGTCGTTGCGGACCTCGAACCCGAGCGTGTCGCGATAGAACGCCAGGGACGCGTCCGGGTCGGTGTGCGGGAGCATGGTTTGGTGAATCGTGATGTCCATGGGCTTCACCCTACGCGCCGCTCGGGACCAGCGCTTCTCGATTCCTGATCGGTCGCGTCACCTGTTTGGCCAGGCACGGCGGGATCCCCGCCATCGCACCTGTGTCCTGGGTGCGATACACGCCGGGCGGCACACCGACCAGCTCGGTGAAGCGGGTGCTGAAGGTGCCGAGCGACGAGCAGCCCACCGCAAAGCACACCTCGGTGACGCTGAGGTCGCCCTGGCGCAACAGCGCCATGGCCCGCTCGATGCGGCGTGTCATCAGGTAGGAGTACGGCGATTCGCCGTAGGCGAGCTTGAACTGCCGGCTGAAGTGACCGGCCGACATGTGCACGCCGCGGGCGATCTCCTCGACGTCGAGCGGCCGGGCGTACTCCCGGTCGATCCGATCCCGGGCCCGGCGCAGCCACGCCAGGTCGCTCAGGTGCTTGGCGTCGGGCTTGCCGGTCACGTCGTGATGGTATCGGGAGCAGTCCTCATGTCGACCGGCTGCACACGTCGCACTATCGAGGTGGGTACGGTTCGAACCCCTCCAGGCGCTGCATTTCGCGCACGAAGGCATTGATCCGGACCATGTCGTGTTCGGTCAGGCCGGGGACCGGCGCCATGTCACCGAAGCTCCAGTGGTGGGCGGGCACGCCGACCAACGCGGCGCGAGCGAAGGACAAGTCGTTGTGATGATCGGGGTTGTAGACCACCGAGAGGTGGGACGGTCCGAGGTTCGTTCCACGCAGATCGGTGCCATGGCACGATGCGCACTTCGCCAGGTAGAGGTCCTTCCCCTCCGCGACGAGGGCAGGGTCCTGGACGGGAATGTCCCACTCGCTTTTCCCCGTCATGGGGTCTCTCACCACCGGAGAGCCTCCACCGAACACTACGACCGCGAAAGAGGCGACAACCACAGCGGCGCCGATCACCGGCCACAAGAACTTCCTCATGCGTTCGCCATCGGACAACCGTTCGCTTCGGGTCGCACTACCGATCCATCTTCAGTTTACCCTACCCCACCTGGGGTGGGGTGAACCTCCACGCCGCGAGGTTGTGCAGGCCACCGAACCCCTACAGCAGCCCGTCGTTCTCCAGCTTCCGCAACGCCCACACACCGGGGAGGATCGGGACCCAGAAGGTGCAGATGCGGTAGAGGAACACGGTGGGCACCGCCACCGATGCTTCCAGGCCAAGGGCGGTGAAGGCAGCGATCATCGCCGCCTCGGTGGCCCCGATCCCGCCCGGTGTCGGCGCCAGGTTGCCAAGGGCCTGCCCTCCGAGGAACACGAGGGCCACGGCGGCGATACCGAGACCGCCGCCGAAGGCGGCCAGGCTGAACCACAGGGAGGCGATGTAGGCGAGGATCATGACGAGGGCGCCACCGAACAGCATCAGCGCCTTCCAGGGGTCGGAGGCGATCTGGACCAGGCCCTGGGCCGACTTCCTGATCATGGGCCACACCTTGGTCTTGAAGATCTTGCGCCCGAAGGGCAGGAACACGACGAGCCCGGACAGGGTGAAGAGCACGACGAGGCCGACGAGCACCGTGTTGCCCGAGGGCAGGCTGATGAAGTTGCCCAGATTCCTGCCCAGGAAGATGACCGTCACGGTGAGCAGCGTCATGTGGACGATGAACGTCGAGACGCTGCTGATGCCGATCCCGGAGACCGCAACGGCCAGGTCGACCCCGTTCTTTTGCAGGAAGCGGACGTTCGTCGCCAGACCACCGACCTTGACCGGCGTGATGCGATTGATGAACGTGCCGGCGAACTGGGCAATGACGGTCGGGATCACCCTGACTGCGTCCGGTACCGATCCCACGACGTTGAAGGCGGCGGCCACGTAGGTGAGGAACGAGGCGGCCAGGATCGCCGGCAGCCATTGCCAGTCGGCGTCGAGGACGGCACCGAAGTCGGTCTGGGCCAGCTGCGGGATGAGGAAGTAGAAGGCGAGGCCGAGACCGACCGTCATGAGCACCCACCTCGTCTTCACCCGCTCCAGGTCCTCGAGTTCGACACCTTCGACCCCGGTCTGGCGCTCGATCTCGGACCGCACGGCTTCATCCAGGTCCTTGTGCTGCTTCAACCCAGCTCGGGTGGTACTGCTGAGTGCCAGTGGTTGAACCCGCGCCGCGGCCTCGGCGATCGCCTCGGGACCGATGCCGGCGATCCCGCTGGCGACGGCGCGCTCTGGCCCGACCACCGCTGCAGTCGACATCACCAGCTCGGCGATGTCGGAGCGGAGCTGGCCGTCAGTGGCGGCGAGCTCGCCAAAGCCGAAGTCGATCAGCCACGGATCGCCGTCGTCGGCGAGGAGGACGTTGGCCAGCCGGAGGCGGCGGTGCGCCGTCCGTCGCTCCCGCAGAACGGCCACCTGCTCCCACACACGGTGAAGAACCTCGTCGCTGAGCCCATCATCGGCGACACCATCGAGCGGCGACCCGTCGATCATCTCGTAAACGATCACCATCGCATGGGGCGGGATGTCGGCGACCGCGACCATCGACGGGGTGCGCACGCCGTCGGCGTTGGCCTTGAGGGCCACCACCGCCTCGTGCTCGGCCTCGCGTCTCAGCGACGCAAAGGGCCGGTCGTCGCCGAGGCCCTTCACATGGAACATCCGCACCATCCTCGACAACACGTTGGCGGAGCGTTCCTCCGGAGTGAGGAGTTTGACGAACAGCCGCCTCCCCTCGGTATCGACGGCAAGGTACGGGACCGAGTCGCGGGCGTCGATATCGGCTCTGCGAATCTCGGCCAGATCGATCCCGCTCCTGGCCAACGCCTCTGCGATGGCGGCGCCACGCGGGCGACGGTCGCGCTCACCTCCGATCAACACCACCGTGGCGCCGACGGCGTAGGCCATCCCGATGGCGAGGAACTCCTCGAGCGGTGGTTCCAGGGAAGCGATCATCCTGACGGTGATGAGCACGGCGATCGACACCCAGAAGAACACGCGCCACCGGCGATTGAGCAGCGGCGACACGGTCGCATAGAAGGCGACGATGGCCGCGATCCAGACCACGGTGATGATGCCGGCCTCGGCGCCCGGCACGCAGGAGAAGGTCGCCTCGAGTGCCGCATCCGGTGCGCAGATCCAGGTCGGGGGCGTGAACGTGACGCTCGGCTCGGCGAGCCGGTCGATGACGAAGTTCTCGATCAGAACGAGGAGTGCGATGGCGATCCCGGAGGCGAGCAGGCAGACCCCGAGTCGGCGCCACATCCGCTTGATCAGTATTAAGGAGATGGCGACCACCGGGAAGAGGAAAGTGAGCAGCGAGACGATGAGGATGATCAC
>CAYQZO010000260.1:0-3591 GCA_964421925.1 uncultured Acidimicrobiaceae bacterium | reverse complement strand
CTTTGGGGATGTCGCGTATGGCGGACGCGATGTCGGCGACCGCGCCGCGAAACGAGGCGTTGTTGAGGTCGAGGTGCTCCTCGGTGCGGGCGAAGCGCAGGTCGACCCAGCGCGGCTCCTCGGCGAACGCTCCGTGCAACGCGGGCGGCACGTCCCCGGCCACGTCGCCGGCAGACCAGCCGAACTCGCCTTCGGTGAGCACCGGGATGATGTGGTTGCGGTCCTTGTTGTCCAGCCAGTACTCGACCTCGCGATCCACCCACTCCGACGCCGCGGCGTCCGGGGAGAGGAACAGGACGAACCAGTCGGACCCCTCCATGGCGTCGACGATGGACGACCACAGATGAGGGTTGGCGGACAGCGATGCCTCATCGCGGAAGACATGGATGGCGCGCCGCTTCCACCACGGCTTGGCGAACCGTTGCAGCGCCGCCTGCAGCCGGGGTGCCAGCAGGTCGTCGGCGGCGTGCGAGTACGAGATGAACCCGTCGTAGCGGGTTTCTGCTCCCGACGATGGCGCCTCCGAGGCCTCCACGCTGGCCATTTCCTCCCGTATCCAACCGGTGGTCTCGGAGACATACAAGCGTGTCAGCGTCCAGTCAGCTCTCAGTCAGCTCTCTCTGAGACAATGTCCACGTGAAGGTGCTCCTCATCGAGGACGACAAGAAGATCGCTACCTCGGTCAAGCGCGGTCTGGAGGCCGAGGGCATGACCGTCGATGTCGCCTTCGACGGTCCCGACGGGTTGTGGCTGGCGCAGGAGTCGAGCTACGACGTCATCGTCCTCGACATCATGCTCCCCGGTCGCAACGGCTACCTGGTGTGCTCCGACCTGCGGGAGGCGGGCGACTGGACACCGATCCTCATGCTCACCGCCAAGGACGGCGAGTTCGACGAGGCCGAGGCACTCGACACCGGCGCCGACGATTACCTCACCAAGCCGTTCTCGTTCGTGGTTCTCGTGGCCCGGATCCGGGCGCTGCACCGCCGCTCCTCGGGCCGGGAGCCGGCACCGGTCGAGGCCGGTGACCTGCGCATCGACCCCGCACAACGCCGGGCCTGGCGCGGCGACACCGAGATCGCGCTCACCGCCCGCCAGTTCGACGTGCTCGAGTTCCTCATGCGGCGTTCGGGCCAGGTGCTCTCCAAGAGCGACATCCTCAACGGGGTGTGGGAGTTCGATTTCGAGGGGGATCCCAATATCGTGGAGGTGTACGTCCGTCGGCTCCGCACCCGCATCGACGAGCCGTTCGGGCGCCAGTCCATCGAGACCGTGCGCGGCGCCGGCTATCGCCTTGCCGGCGACGGGGGTTGAGCGATGGGGCGCAGCATCCGGTTCCGTATCACCGCCATCGCGGTCGTCGCCGTCGTCCTGGTGCTCGTGGTGAGCGGCGTCGCCCTGGTCCTGCTGCAGCGACGAGCCCTCACCGAGAGCCTGGACGAAGCGCTGGCACAGCGTGCCGACGACATCACCGAGCTGGTCGACGCCGGTGCGGTGCCGGAGACCCTGGCGCTGCCCGCCAGCGAGGGCTTCGCCGTGGTCGTCGACGACGGCGGCCAGGTCATCGCGGCGACCCCGAACCTGGCCGGGTCCCGAGGCGTGCCGATCGAGGGCGTCCCGGCCGGCGACACCTTCGACACCAGGAGCGTCCCGACCGTCGACGACGACACGTTCCGCGTCCTCACCCGCCCCCTCACCGACGGAGCTGTGCTCATCGTGGGTACGAGCTACGACACGGTGTCGGAAAGCTCCACGGCCCTCATGAGCGCCCTGGCCCTGACGATCCCAGCAGTGGCCGTGGTCCTCGGTGCCCTGGTGTGGTGGCTCGTGGGTCGCACCCTCCGCCCGGTCGAGGCCATGCGCGCCGAGGTGGCGGAGATCGGGTCAACGGACCTCGACCGAAGGGTGCCGCAACCGGGGTCCGGCGACGAGATCGACCGGCTCGCCGAGACGATGAACGAAATGCTTGCCCGTCTCGAGCGGTCGGTGGAACGACAGCAGCAGTTCGTGTCCGATGCCTCCCACGACCTGCGCAGCCCGCTGACGCGGATGCGTTCCAGCCTGGAAGTTTCGATCGTCGACGGCGAGGCGGTGCCCGTGCAAGGCCTGCTCGATGACGTCGTCGAGATGCAGCGCATGGTCGAAGACCTGCTGTACCTGGCCCGTGCCGACGAGGGGCGGCTGAGCATCGAGGCCGCGCCGCTCGACCTCGACGATCTCGTGCTCCGGGAGGTGCGCCGTCTCGAAGCCCGTCAGCGGGTCGGCGTCGACTACACGCGAGTCTCGGGCGCTCACGTCGACGGCGACGCCGGCCAGTTGACCCGGGCGATCCGGAATCTGGTGGACAACGCCGAGCGCCATGCGTCATCGGTGGTGACGCTCGGTCTGGAAGAACGAGAAGGGTCGGCGATTCTGACCGTGGGCGACGACGGCCCCGGGGTACGGGACGAGGACGCCGAGGTCATCTTCGAGCGCTTCCACCGGCTCGACGACGCCCGCACCGCGGGGACCGGTTGTGCGGGCCTGGGGCTGGCCATCGCCCGCGACATTGTCGAGCGCCACGGAGGCACGGTGCGACTGCTCCCGTCACAAGGGTCGGGGGCGACCTTCGCGATTGCGCTGCCCGCAGCAGAGCGGTCGGCGACTACGGCTGCGTCGTGAAGAAGCCCACGGCGATGGTCTGGTTCCCGCTCATCTCCAGGGCGAGGACCTCCAGCTCGTACAGTGCGCCCGGCTCCAGGAACCCTGCGGGGATATCGAGGCTCGTCGCTTCGGCCGCAAGGTGCACGTCATACACCGGGGTGGAGAATCCGTTGGGATCGTCGTGGTCGACCTTGGTGATGATCACCTCGTAGGCGGTGATCTCGACCGGCCCACCGTCGACGCTCCCGGTCACCGGCTCCCAGCTCACGGTGAGGCGTCCGGTCGGGATGACGGCCTCACCCGCGGCATCTTCATCCTCGGCGAGGTCCGGCGCGGTGATCTCCGGTTCCGCGGGAACGTCGTGGGTGAAGCGAGCCGCCCCCTCCAGCGTCTCGCCGTCGTAGGAGCGGGCGAGGACCCGGTATTCGCCGGCCGGAAAGCGTTCGGCGAGCTCGGTGAAGCCGAACTCCTCGAGCGGGGGCTCCCGCGACTCGAAGAACACCGAACCGATGGTGAGGTCACCGAGCCAGCTCTCGGGGGTGATCACGAGGATCGGGGTCCCGTCGGGGTCGAGCAGGCACAACTCGGACCAGCCGTCGTCGTCGAACTGGCCGAGGACGCCGAGGTCGCCGTCGGTGGCGTTGTATTCGATGATGAGCTTGGCGGTGGCAATCGACGCTGCTCCCTGCGCATCGATGGCGCAGTCCGAGGCTCCGACGGCGACGGTGGTGGTCGTCGTGCCGCCGGACGAGCACGCGGCGGCGACGATGGTCATGGTCACCAATCCGATTCTGGCCGGCAGATGTCCCACGTCTCACCCTCCTCCTGGTGTGTTCCGACGGAGTGTGTCGCCGGCGTGCTGACCCCCCGCTGAACGGGAGCTCGCTTCGGGTCAGGCTGCGGTCAGCGACGCTGAGGCACAATCGGTATGCGATCGAAAGGAGGCAT
>CAYQZO010000259.1:0-3594 GCA_964421925.1 uncultured Acidimicrobiaceae bacterium | reverse complement strand
CACGCAAGCAGGGGGAATGGTGGGGGGCCTGCGATCGGTTTCCACGGGGAGGGAAAAGTGACCCGCCCATTGTGGCGCGTTCCGAGTGCGGAGCAAAGGAGGACCGGCGACGCCTGGGAGGATTCTCCAGCGGTTGCTTGCATAGACTCGAATCTGTGACCGTCATCATCGCCCTCGTCGCCGCCTACCTGATCGGCAGCATCGACTTCGGCGTGATCGTCCCCCGGCTGATGGGCGTGGACATCTACGACGAAGGGAGCGGCAACCCGGGCACTTCCAACGTGCTGCGCACCATGGGCAAGGGGCCGGCGGCGCTCGTCATGGTCGGCGACGGCCTGAAGGGAGTTGCTGCCGCCGCCATCGGCGCCGCGGTCGGAGGTGATGGGGCCGCCTGGTCGCGCGACACCCTGGCGGTGGCGTGCTCGTTCGCCGCGGTGCTCGGCCATGTGATGCCGGTGTGGCATCGGTTTCGCGGGGGCCGGGGAGTGGCCACCGCCATCGGGGCGTCGATCTATCTCGCCCCGCCCTTCGGGGTCCTCCTCGCCGCCGGGTGGCTGCTCGTCACCCTCGTGTTCAAGCTGGCCTCCGTCGCCTCGTTGCTGGCCATGTCGCTGTACGTTCCCGGGCTCGCGGTGAGCGGGTACCGCGGCTGGGCGCTGGTGTGGGGAGCGGGCATCGTCGCCCTGGTCGTGCTGCGCCATCGCGCCAACATCGTCCGGCTCCTGCGCGGTGAAGAGCGCACCGTGGCAACCTGATGCGGCCGCGCACCGAGGTCCAGGCCGAGATTCTCGACCGCGTGCCCTTGCTCGACACGGTGACGCTGGCGCCCGTGGCGGCCATCGGGCTCGCCCTCGCCGAGCCGGTATCGGCACCCGAGGACGTCCCGGCGTTCGCCAACTCGGCGATGGACGGATATGCGGTGCAGTCAGCCTCGGTGGAGGCGTCACCGGTCGAGCTCGAGGTGCTCGGCGAGGTCGCAGCTGGAGGCGATCCCTCGTTGGAAGTCACGGCAGGGACATCCATGAAGATCATGACCGGCGCACCGCTGCCTGCCGGTGCCGATGCCGTGGTCCGGGTCGAGGTCACCGAGGACGCCGGCCCGGGGATGGTGCGCGTCCTGGAGCCGGTTTCCCCGGGAGAGAGTGTGCGCCCCGCCGGGGGTGACCTGCGCAGCGGCGAGCCCGTGTTCGTGGTGGGAGAGCGCCTCGGACCTGCCCACGCCGCCGTCCTCGCTTCCCTCGGCGTGCAGCCGGTGGTGCGGCGGCGCCCCAAGGTGGCGGTGATCATCACCGGCGACGAGCTGGTGCCGCCCGACACACCGCAGCTCCGGCCCGGCCAGATCCGCAACTCGAACGGCACCCTGCTCCGCGGCGTTCTCGATGCGCTCGGCGCCGACGTGGTCGACCTCGGCACGGTCGGTGACGACCCCGCCGGGTTCGAGGCGGTGCTCTCCGAGGCCGGGCACGCCGCCGACGTCGTGGTCACCAGCGGCGGTGTGTCCATGGGCGACTACGACGTGGTCAAGGCCGTGCTCGGCGGCCGCGGCGTCGATTTCTGGCAAGTGGCCATGCAGCCGGGCAAGCCGCTCGGGTTCGGCGCCATCGGGGACGCTGCCTTCTTCGGGCTTCCCGGCAACCCGGTGTCGGTGTTCGTCTCCTTCGAGCAGTTCGTGCGCCCGGCGCTGCTGGCGATGATGGGCGCCGAGCATCTGTTCCGGGACCGGGTGCCCGGTGTCATGGAGGAGCCGGTGAAGACCAGCGAAGAGAAGGACGTCTTCGTGCGGGTGACCACCCGACGCGACCCCGACGGGGGGCTGTTGGCCAGGCCTTCAGGCGGACAATCCTCCAACGTGCTCTCCGCGCTCGCCCACGCCGACGCCCTCGCCGTGGTACCGGTGGGGATCGGAGCGGTGGAAGCGGGCGACGCCGTCGAGCTCGAGATGATCCACCGGCCCGAAGCCAGGACGCGTGCCGAGGTGCTCGATGGGTGACGGCTTTTCCCACCTCGGCGACGAGGGCGAGGTGCACATGGTCGATGTGGGAGCCAAGGAGGCCTCGGCTCGCACCGCCGTCGCCGAGGCCACGGTCCGGATGGGCGAGGACACCCGGGAGCGGCTGTTCTCCGGAGCGCTGCCCAAGGGGGATGCGCTGGCGACGGTGCGCATCGCCGCCATTCAGGGAGCCAAGCGCACCCCGGATCTGGTGCCGCTCGCCCACCCGCTTCCACTCGATGCGGTCACCGTCACCGTCGAGCCGGTCGAGGAAGGGGCAAGGATCACGGTCACGGCCTCGGTGACCGCCAAGACCGGCGTGGAGATGGAGGCCATCACCGGGGCGGCGCTCGGTGCGATCGCCCTCTACGACATGATCAAGGGGCTCGACCGGGGCGCCGAGATCACCGCAGTGCGGCTGCTGGAGAAGCGGGGCGGCAAGTCGGGGGACTGGGCCCGTGGCTGAGTGGCGGGCCGCCGTGCTCACCGTCTCGGATGGCGTCGTCGCCGGCACCAGGGAAGACACCTCGGGTGAGGTGGCCGCGGCCACGCTCGAAGCCAACGGGTTCCAGGTCGTGGAGCGACGGGTTGTCGCGGACGGGGTCGGGCCGGTGGCGGCTGCGGTCGGCGAGCTCGCCGGGGTGGCCGATCTCGTCGTCACCACCGGCGGCACCGGGCTCGGGCCTCGCGATCTCACCCCGGAGGGGACCAGGGAGGTCATCGAGCGGGAGGCGCCGGGGCTCGCCGAGGCGATGCGAGCCGCCACCTTCGGTGTCAATCCGCACGGGATGCTGTCCCGGGGAGTAGCGGGAACGGTGGGTTCGGCACTCGTGGTCAACCTCCCCGGCTCGCCGCGGGGCGTCGAGGAGTCACTCGAGGTGATCCTGCCCGCCCTCGGTCATGCGATCGCGCTGCTGGTAAACGAGCCGTCGGACCACAATTAGGAAAAGATTCTTCCGCAAATCCGCGGTGGTGAGGCGTCCGTTGCCTACGCTCATCGGTGCTGGCGGAGATGCGAACACTGATGAGCGAGCCCTGATGGGAATCATCTTCTTCATCTTGATCGCGGGGGCTTGGGCCGCCTTCCTGCTTCCTTCGTTCTTTGATCGCGGCCACGATCGCCCGAGCGACTCGACGCGCGCTTATGCCCGCACCCGCGCCAGACTCGGTGGCATGGCCGGCGTCGAAGAAGAGACCGCAACCGCCTACTACGCGGCTCGCGACGCCCAGGTGAGGCGGCAGCGGGTCTTCATCGTCCTCCTGGTGCTTGCGGTGGCAACGCTCGTTGTATCGGTACTCAGCTCGAGTGTGGTCTGGCTCGGTGTGTCCATCACCATCGACGTGCTCATCGGCGCCTACGTGGCGTTGCTGCTCTACGTCCGCCAGGCAACGGCCATGCGTACCCGCACCGTGGTGCCCATGGAGCGCCAGGTGCCGAGCGCCCCGACCAAGGCCGAAGACCTCGACTTCGCCGCCGCCCCGCCTTCGGTGCGGGTCATCTCCGGCTGACCGATAGACTCTGGGCCGCTTCGGGGGTGTAGCTCAGTCCGGCAGAGCACTACGTTCGCAACGTAGGGGCCACGGGTTCAAATCCCGTCACCTCC
>CAYQZO010000258.1:0-3606 GCA_964421925.1 uncultured Acidimicrobiaceae bacterium | reverse complement strand
GATAGAGCACCGGTTTCCTAAACCGGGTGTCCCAGGTTCGAATCCTGGCGGGGGCGCCATTTCCGGGTCGTTCGTGTCTACAGCCGCCTATACGACGGGTATAGACACGAACGACGAATCACAATGGCGCTGTGACGCTCTCCCGCTGGAACCCGCCCAAGCTCATCTCCGCTCGGAGGCCGGGCCAGCGCGTCGTCGACTGGCTGGAGCTGTTCTACGACCTGATCCACGTGGCCGCCCTTCTTCAACTCGGCCAGAGCCTGGTTGGAGACCTTTCCATCCAGGGCATCGGTCGCTTCGTCGCCCTGTTCACCCTGCTGTGGTGGGCCTGGGTCGGCACAACGTTCCTCATGAACCGGATCGAGGTCGATGACCTGGTCCATCGCAGCCTGGTCATCGCACAGATGCTGGCCATCGGAGCGCTGGCGTTGGTGGCAGACGACGCCTTCGGCGAGCACTCGGCATGGTTCGCCCTCGCCTACTTCTTCATCCGGTTGTCGCTGGTCCTGATGTATGCCCGGGTGTGGCGACACATCCCGCGCGCCCGACCGCTCGCCGAGTCGTTCCTGCGCTTCAACGGGATATCGACAGCCCTGTGGCTGCTGTCGGTGATGGTCCCGGCGCCGGCGCGGTTCTGGTTGTGGGCGATCGCCTTCCTGATCGACGTCTCCTGGATCGCCTCACCCACGATCCGTCGCCGGATCGCTACCGCCTATCCCCCCGACCAGGCGCACATGACCGAACGGTTCGCCCTCTTCTCGCTGATCGTGCTCGGAGAGTCGATCATCAAGATCATCGGCTCCATCGCCGACTACGGCGTCACCGCCGATTCGCTCGTTCACGGTGCGCTCGCCTTCCTCATCGTCGTCGCCCTGTGGTGGACCTACTTCGACGACGTCGCCGACAGCCCCATCGTCCAGTCCGAGGCACCCCTCACCGCGGTGTGGACGTTCCTCCACCTCCCGCTGACGATGGGTCTCACCGCGACCGGCGTCGCCCTCAGCGTCCTCGTCCTGGCCCCCATTGGCGAACCGGTGTCATCGACGAATGCCTGGCTCCTGATCGGCTCGCTGACGGCGGCTCTGGCCGCCGTTGTCGGCCTCGATGCGATCACCCGCAGCCGCCACTTCGGTGTCGGTGCCCGCCAGCGAATCCTCCCAACGCTCACCGCGATCGTCCTGCTCGTGGTGCTCGGCGTGGCCATCCAGGCGTTGTCGACGACGAGCTTCCTCGTCGTAGTCGCGGTCGTGATCATCGGCCAGATCACGGCCCAGGTCGTCTTCGCCAAGCGCGCCGACAACGCGATGCGCGTCGACGTCGAGGAGGTGGTGCGCAGCGCCCTGGCCGACACGCCGTGTGTTCACCTCGGCGACATCGGCGATGTGGGTCCCAGGACCGCGGGCTGCCTTGCCTGCGTCGAGAACGGGCTGGTCTGGGTCCATCTCCGTCACTGCGCCGTGTGCGGACAGGTCGGCTGCTGTGACGACTCGGCTGGTCGCCACGCTGCTGGTCACTTCCTCGCCAGCGGCCACGCCACCATGCGGTCGATGGAGCCTGGGGAGGACTGGGCCTGGTGCTACGTCGATGGAATCGGCATCGACGGCACCGTCTCGAATCCGGGGGGCAGCACCTTGAAGTAGCCTCCCGCCGATGGACGCTCTCCAGGCCCTCGTCGTGGGCGCACTGGCGCAGTCCTCGCTCCTGGCGAGCGGTCTGGCCGTCTACCTGTTCACGCTCTCGGACCGGATCGTCGGACAGATGGCGGGCTTCGGCGCCGGCGCCCTGCTCGGCGCCGCCGCCTTCGAGCTCATCCCCGAGGCGGAGGTGCTCGCCACGGTGGAGATCGCGGTGTGGATGCTGGTGGGCGGCTCCGTGTACGTCGTTGCCGACTGGATCATCGACCGCCGGTTCGGCACATCGGGTGGTGCCATGGGGATCGTCGTGGGCAACGTCAACGACGCGTTGCCCGAATCGGTGATCTTCGGCATCCAGCTCGGAGCCGGGCTCATGCTGAGCGTCGGTTTCGTGGGAGCGGTCTGGGTGTCGAACATCCCCCAGGCCCTTCCTCCTTCCGCCGACCTGCGCGCATCTGGGTGGTCGGCGCAGAAGATGTCGCTGCTGTGGGGTGCGGTCGTCGTGGCCGCCGGGATCTTCGCTCTCGTCGGGTTCGTGATCGCCTCCAACGTCGCCGATACCACGGGTGCCCGGGTCGCCTCCTTCACGGTGGGAGGCCTGATCACCATGATCTCGACCTCGATGATCCCGTTCGCCTACGAGAAGGGCGGGATCGCCGCCGGGTTGTGGGCGGCGGTCGGCTTCGCCGCCGCCCTCGCCGGTTCGTAGCCGCCACTTCGCCTACGGCGCCGCTGGGCGGGGAGCGGGACGATCCCCGGGCACCCGGACCAGCAGGGCTGCGGCAACGGCAGCCAGAGACGCGCCGAAGAGGAAGGCGGCGGTCGGCCCGGAGGCGACCCAGATGCCTCCGAACACGATGGAGGCCGGGAGCGCCCCGATCCCGATGGCGGCGTTGTAGTACCCGAACGCCGAGCCCTTCAGATCCGCCGGGGCGAGATCGGCGACCCAGGCCCGCTCCACGGGCTCGGTGAGCCCGAAGTAGACGCCGTAGGCGAGGAAGAGAACGATCAAGCCACCGGTGCCGGCAACCAGGGCCATTCCCAGGTAGATCAATGCGTAGAACGCCCACCCTGCGAGTACCAGCCGCTTCCGTCCCGCGGTGTCGGAGAGCCGGCCGCCGAGGAGGTTGGATCCCATCTTCACCAGGCTGAACAAGGCCCACAACACCGCGATCCAGGTTGCGGTGACGCCGGCGTCGCTGAGGCGAAGGAGGAGGAACGCATCGGCGCTGTTGCCGAGGGTGAACACGAACACGGCGACGATCAGCCACCAGTAATCGGCACCGAGATCCCGCCACCGGCTGAACACGCGCTCCACGGGCTCGGTGGACCCGTCGGTGTCGGGCTCGCGGACCGCCCAAACGATGACCACGATCACGGCGACGGCGGGAATGACGGCGAGGAAGAACACCTCCCGCAAGGTGAGGCCGAGCCACAGCAGCAGTGCCGCCACCAACGGGCCCAGGAAGGCACCGAGGTGGTCGAGCCCGCGCTGGAGGCCGAAGGCCGCACCCCGGCTGTCGATCGGTGTGACGTCGGCGATGAGCGCATCTCGAGGCGAGGTCCTGATCCCCTTCCCCACCCGATCGACGAAGCGGATCCCCACCACCGCGACCCAGCTGGTCACGAATGCCATGAGCGGTCTCACCGCCCCGGCGATGCCGTATCCGGCGAGCACGAACGGCTTCCGCTTCCTCACCCGATCGGTCCACCAACCCGACACCACCTTGAGCAGGGCAGCGGTGGACTCGGCGACACCCTCGATGACACCGAGCGCCAATGCCCCGGCGCCGAGCACGGTGGTGAGGAAGATGGGGATGAGCGGATAGATCATCTCGCTGGAGAGATCCGTGAGCAGGCTCACTACCCCGAGGGCGACCACGGTGGCGGGCACGCCCTTTCGCACCCGCTTGAACGGCACCATCCGCCCGAGCCTACGCCCCGGGGCCGGAATCAACCGCCGTCGTCGGTG
>CAYQZO010000257.1:0-3613 GCA_964421925.1 uncultured Acidimicrobiaceae bacterium | reverse complement strand
CTCGGGTCGGAACCGCTCGGGCCCGAGCTGCTCAGTGACGGCCAGTACTTCCAGTACCAGCTTCCTCACATCCTCGCTGACGGCACCCTGGTCGCCAACCGGCTCGACATCGACTTCGGCGAGCAGTTGATCATGGACGCCGACGGGCTGCGGGTGTCTCCTCTAGGGGAGCCGTTCGTGCCCCGCATCGACGACGGCACGACGCTCTACGGCTTCACCTTCGACAACGACATGGTGGCGGTCGACCCGTCCACGGGTGAGATCGCCGCCGTGGAGTGGTTTCGCACGACGCCGGGGATCAGGTTCCGCGCCGAGACCGACGATGACGGCGCCATCGTCGTCGAGCTCCCGGACGCCGAGGAGAGGATCGCGCTCCACTTCGTCTACGCCAGCGACCCGTCGCTCCCGGCGTGGGCTGCGTACGAGATCGCCGGCGGCGAGGACGGCACCCTCTTCTTCCTCCTCTACGGCGGCACCGACCTGGAGAGCGCCGGACAGCTCGGTGGCTTTCTCTCCATCTCGCCCGAGGGGGTGGTGTCGCCCCTCGAGCCGATCCGGAACCCGTTCTCGGATGCTGATCCGGGCAGCCCGGCCCACCTCGGTGTTCGGCCGGGAACGAGCACACCGTGGCTGATGTTCATCGACCTGGACGCTGTGCGCGTGTACGTCCGCTCCTAGCTTCGTCGCCCCCATCGTTCGTGTCTGGAACCCGCGTATAGGGGGTCCTAGACACGAACGACGGCAAGAAGGGAGCTCCTAGCGCTTCGGGGGCTGGGACACCCCGGGCCGGAAGCGGAGCGCCGACCAGGTGTCGTCGATGGCGACCTGGCGCACCGGGCGGATCCCGCGCTGGCTCAACAGCTCCCACAACGAATCCCGGTTGAGGTCGGTGTCGAGCTGACCCGCCTTTGGGTAGGCGAGCCAAGCGAGGGCGTCCCGGGAGGCGGCGTCGATGAAGGGCCGGGCCCGCTCGTCGAGCTCCTTGCGGTTCTTGGCGAAGAAGATCACCGCGTCGGCGTCTTCGGGGTCCCCGGGAGCTACGTCGTCGGGCAGCTCCATGTCGACATCCGTCGGCCCGTGGAGCACCGCCACGCTCTGGCCGGGCTTGATCTGGAGCTTTTCCCCAACGCTCACGACGGCATTGTCGGCAGGTCCATCCGCCAGGGTCAACCCCCGGAAGACCTCACGGCACCCCGGGGGCGGCCGATAATGACGAGGTGACCCCCGCCACCGACTCTCCGGCCGCGGCGGCCGATGCCGACACTCCGCGATCCACCGACTGGATGTGGATCGTCGGGCTGATCGTTGTCCTCGGGCTGCTCTACGCCTGGCAGCTCCAGCCGGGTATCACCAACCACGGTGACATCCCCAAGTTCCAGTTCGCCTCCTCCCTCGCCGGCACCGTGCACCAGTCCGGGTACCCGTTGTATCTGATGCTGGGCTGGCTGGCCGCTCACGGGCTCCCCTTCCTCGACGCGGGCACCGCGGTCACCGCGGTGTCGGCCTTGTTCGGGATCGGGGCGGTGGTGATGAGCTTCCTGGCGCTGCGCGAGCTCGACGTCCGGCCGATCATCGCCGCGACCTTCGCCCTCCTCGTCGGGGTCGCCCCGGTGATCTTCTACTACGGGGTCGTGGCCGAGGTGTACTCGGCGCACCTCTTCTTTATGGCCGGGGTGGTGGCCTTCCTGCTGCGGTGGCGCCGCACCCGCTCCAACCTCGACCTCGGGATCGCCATTGTGCTCCTCGCCCTGTCCTTCGCCAACCACATGGCGATGGCGTTCCTGGTGCCCGGGATGCTCTGGTTCGTGTGGAAGACCGAGCCAGCCACCTTCCGCCGCCCCGGGGTGTGGCTGTTCGGGGCCGGCACGCTTCTCGTCGCCGCCCTCTCCTACGGCTACCTCATCTGGCGGGCCAACGACCCGGCGACGCCCTTCGTCGAGGTCGCTCCGGAGTCCTGGCTCGACCTGCCCGCCATCTGGATCGGCACCGGTGGCACCGAGCTCGTCCTCGGCCCCGAAGACGCCGGCGAGATCGTGCGCCGCATCCCCGACGTCGCCGTCGACGTCGCCCGCAGCGCCTTGCTCGCGATCCCGCTCGCCGTCGTCGGCTTCCGCACCCTGTGGCGGGACGCCGCGGGGGCGATGCTCGCCTGGTTCGGCATCGCCTCGTTCCTGTTCGCCCTGTTCTTCGCCAGTCCCAACCCGCAGAGCTTCCTTCCGCCGATGGTGTTCGTGCTCTGGATCGCAGCGGCGGTGGGCGCGGAGTGGGTCGCCGCCCGTTACCTGAACACACCGGCGGTCGTCGCCGTCATGCTGGCGCTGCTCGCCGCCGTCTCCGTCGCCGACGGCGTCCGCTTCGTCGACTTCCAATCCGGTGGGGACTTCGACGCCGAGGTGCGTGCCTGGTACGCCGAGGTCCCCGCCGACGGGGTGGTGGCCGCCGGCTACAGCGACGCCATGGCCGCCTTCTACCTCTCCCTGCTCGAGGAGGAACGCACCGACCTCGCCATCGTCTCCGACTACCCCCTCGACGACCCGGCCGGTTCGGTGATCCGCCGCTACCTCGCCGGTGAGGCGGTCGAAGTCCCCCACACCCGCGAGGTACTGCAACCGGGCCGGGCGGTATATGCACCGGGGGAGGACTGGGCCTGCGACCTAGCGGCTGCGGGTTTCGGCATCGAGCCGGTGAGCGGCGAGCTGTTCCGGGTGCTGCCGCTCGGAACGAAAGGGGATCCGGCGTGCAGCTGAGCGAATCATCGACCCGGGCGGGTGCCCGGCTTGGCTACCACTGGGCCGCGATCGTTGCCTTCGTTGCGATCTCTCTGATCATCATCCAGCCGCTCGACATCGGGATGGCCGTGGCCGGGACCGGCCTGCTGGTTGCCACGAGGTGGTTCGGCGCATGGAACAGTTCGACACCGAGCCGGGTGCACGTAGCCGCGCTGGTAGCCGCTGCCTTTCTCCTTCTGGTGGCAGCGACCGCGTGGTCGTCGGGCTCCCAGGTGGCGAGAACGGCGTACGTCTTGATCGGACCCGCGGCTGTGATCGCCGTCCTCACGGCCAGCCCGCGCGTCCGTCGGCCCGGATGGCGATGGGCGATCACCACCATCCTGTTGGCGATGCTCGCCGCCGTCGCCGTGTTGTGGATCGTCGCTGCCGACGCTCCGGACATCGATGTGCTCGGCCTTCACGAGGCAGCCGCGGACGCCTTGATGGCGGGTGACAACCCGTACACGGGACTGTCAGTCCCCGATACCAGCCCCCTGGCTCCCGAGGGGGCCGTCTGGGAAAGCTACCCCTACCCACCGCTGACGCTTGTCGCTTTCGCCGGCGCCGACATCCTGTTCGGCGACCCTCGATGGGCGGGTGTGATTGCGATGGCGGCCTTGCTGGTGGTGGTCACCCGACCGTGGGCTGCTCTCTCCGCCGTGGACGCCTCGGCACTCGCTGCCCTGTCGGTTGCGATCATGGCCCAGCCCGTGCTCGGGCACGTTCTGTCTCGCGGGTGGACCGACCCGCTCGCGCTCCCCCTCCTCGCCGGGGCCGCGGTGCTGTGGCGGCGAAAACCTGTGCTGGCAGCGGTGCTACTCGGCCTCGCCTTTGGCACCAAACAG
>CAYQZO010000256.1:0-3618 GCA_964421925.1 uncultured Acidimicrobiaceae bacterium | reverse complement strand
GGTCGTGGCGGTGGGCGACGGCGCCAACGACCTCGACATGCTGTCCGTCGCCGGGCTCGGCATCGCCTTCAATGCCAAACCGCTGGTGACCGCATCGGCGGACACCGCAGTCACCGTCCCCTTTCTCGACGCCGTTCTCTTCCTCATGGGGGTGCGCAGGGAGCACGTCGAAGCCGCGGACGCAGAAGATCCCGAGTACGAGCGGGGCCCCACCATCGAGGTCCCCGGAACGCCGCCGCTGTGACCGGCGACCTCGCAGTCGGAGTCCAGCTCCCCGAAGTGGAGCGGCCGGTGCGCTGGCCCGAGGTCCGGGAGATGGCGCTGGTCGCAGAACAGCTCGGCTTCGACTCGATCTGGGTCGGCGATCACCTGTACTACGACGACCCCGACGGTGTGCGGGGGCCGTGGGAGGCGTGGTCGCAGCTCGCCGCGCTCGCCGAAGCCACCAGCCGCGTCCAGCTGGGGCCGCTGGTGGCGGCGACCAGCTTTCACAACCCGGCAATGCTCGCCAAGAAGGCGGTGACGGTCGACGAGATCGCCGACGGGCGGCTCATCCTGGGGCTGGGGGCGGGGTGGAACGAGCCCGAGTACCGGGCCTTCGGCTTCCCGTTCGACCACCGCTACGCCCGCTTCGCCGAGGCCTTCACCATCATTCGCACCTTGCTGCGCCAGGGCGCCATCGACTTCGTGGGCGACTTCTACACCGTACGCGAGCTCGAGCTCGCGCCCGCGGCCCGGCCCGGGCGACCGCCCTTGCTCATCGGCTCCACCGGACCGAGGATGCTCCGCCTCACCCTCCCGCACATCGAGTCGTGGAACGTGTGGCACGCCTGGTACGGCAACACTCCGGAAGGCTTCGCCAGGGAGAACGCCGTGATCAACGAACTATGCAGCGAAGTGGGACGGGACCCCGACGAGGTGCTCCGCACCACGTCGGTGTACTGGCAGTTCCCCGGCGGGGAGGGGCGTTCGGCGGGGAACCCCGATCGGCCGGTGGCGCCGCCGCACACCGGGGATCCCGACGACCTCACCGCGATGCTGCAGCGGTACGCCGCCGCCGGGGCCGAGCACGTCATGCTCGTGCTCGACCCGATCACCACGGATTCGGTGGAGCTCGCCGCAAGGGCGTTACCGGGCCTCGCGGGCTAAGGCGCCTCGAGCGAAGCTCGAGGCGCGGCTACTCGGCCACCGTGCTCGGCACTGCAACCAGCATCAGGTCGGCGGTGAGCGGGTTCCCCCTGGTGATCACCGGGTACGCGGTGTCGGTGGTCCACAGCAGGTCGTCGCCCGAGCTGATGGTCGCCCGCACGCTGTAGGTGTGGTTGTCGATGATGTCGTCCGCATCGAATCCGAGCCGGTACGGCACCGGGACGCTCCCGGGATCCTCGATCAGCTGCATGCTGATCTCCTCGGCGGGCACATCCATGCGCGAGGTGTCGAGCAGCTGCACCTCCACGAGTGCGCCGGGGGGCATGGCGATACGCTCTCGATACGTCACCGTTCCCGTGACCGAGGCACCGGTGGTCGTCGGCTGTCGCATCGAGTGGGCCGCGGTGACCACCGCCTCCTGGATCTCGGACAGTTGCTCGTCGGACACCTTTCCGGTCAGCTTGGTCTCGAGCATGGCTCGAATCTCGTCGTCGCTCATGGCGAGGAACCGGCGGCGTTGTTCCAGCGCAGAGGCGACCGCGATGCCGATGCCGGCGGCGATGCCGATGAGGACGAGGGTCTTGACCAGCTTCATGCGGTACGACTGCGCCGCCGATCCATGTACCAGGTGAGGCCCCAGCCGGCGGCCATGCCCAGGACGAACACGATCAGCACCCACAGCCAGCCGGCGAGGGTCGCGTCGAAGAAGAGAAACTCCAGCTCGGCTCTCTCCGAGTTCTGGACGACGAAGATCACGACGAGCAGGACGGCGATGCCGGCGGTGATCAGTCCCCACGGCACCCCGCCGCTGTCGGACTGGTTTGCTGGTTGATCCATAACGGCCTCCCCTCTCGACGGCATCCTACCCAACGCAAAACCCGGGTCCGTTGGGGACCCGGGTCTCGCTCGGAGCTCGGAGCTCGAAGCTCGCAGCTCTACCGGTGGCGCCACACGATCCGGCCCTTGGTGGGGTCGTAGGCCGAGACCTCGACCTCGACCCGGTCGCCGGCGATGATCCGGATTCCTCTGCCCCGGCGCATCTTTCCCGATGCCCGGGCGATGATCTCGAGCCCGGAGTCGAGCTCGACGCGGAACTCGGCGTTCCTCAGCGTCTCGACAACGGTGCCCTGGGTCCGGAAGGTGTCGTCACCTCTTGCCAAGCCGGCTACCGCCTTGGCCTGGCCTCGTTGACCGTGAGCGGACGGCCGTCCAGCTCATGACCGTTCAGCTCTTCGATGGCTTTGTTCGCCTCCGCGTTGTCCGGCATCTCGACGAAGCCGAACCCACGCGAGCGTCCCGTCTCCCGGTCGTTGATCACGGCCGCAGAGTCGATCGCCCCGTACTCGCCGAACAGCTCCTCGAGATCGGCGCTGGTCGCGGAGAAGGGGAGGTTCCCTACGAAGATGTTCATTCTGTCCATGCCTCCTATGGCATTCCAACGGGCCCCGTTGGCCCATCATCCGGCCGGGCTCATCAACCTACATCGAACCAGCCGAAGCCACTCGAGCGAGGCAAGACCCAAGCGCCGGGAATCGTAGTGGGATTCTCCGCTTGCCGACGCCTTCAGCGGCCGTGACCATGGAGTCATGGATCGGCATCCCGACGACCTGGACGCCACCCGATCGGCCATCGCCGGACGCGGGCTTGTCGCGACGGCATCGGCATACCTCACCGATGACGTCGCCATGGACCTTCCCTTCGAGGACCTCGCCGAGTTCAAGAGCCTGCTCAAGCGGTTCTTCTCCACCGAGCCGTGGACCGAAGCAGACGAGGGCGCCCTGGCCACCCTCGTCACCCCCCACGTCGCCGACGGATGGTGGGAGCACGATCTCGGCGGGGGAATCACGCTCGAGTACGGGGTCCACGACGGGCGATTCGTCCTCACCGCGGGCGGCGCCGATGCTCCGACTCCTTCGCTCTTCGAACGTGCCTTCGACGGTCCCGTCGTGCCCGAGGCCACCCCGCACCCCCGCAAGGTGCGATTCACCACCGGTGGTGCGCCGGCACCGGGCGTGTGGTACCGACGCGGGGATCCGGTGGATGATCCGAAGGTCGTTCGACTCCTCGCCGAGCCCGACGTCACCGACGTGATGGTGGCCGGCGACTTCGTCACCATCGGCATCGACCGGTCGTGGGAAGACCGACTGGAGCCGATCCTTGCCCTCGTCACGGAGCTGTACGGGGACGCCGGCGCGGTCGAGGCCCCGGCGCGCACGCGCGCCGAGCTGCTGGCCGAGGCCGGTGGAACACGTGGCACCGTGACCGAGCTCCACCTGCTCGACCCGGATGATCCGGCGCACCGGGCCCGGCTGGAAGGTGCCCTCGACGATCAGGACGCTGCAGTTCGACGGGTGGCGGTGGCCATCCTCGCCGAGTCCGCGGACCCGGATACCAGGAGCGGAGCGATCCAGCGAGGCCTCCGCGACGGGTCGCTGCGAGTGCGTCGCACCGCGCTCGACGCAGCAGCCG
>CAYQZO010000255.1:0-3619 GCA_964421925.1 uncultured Acidimicrobiaceae bacterium | reverse complement strand
CTACCGGGAGCTGTTGAAGTTCCTCATCGCCTTCCTCATCTACAACGACGGCATCGGCACGATCATCGGGGTAGCGGTCATCTACGGCGCCGAGCTCGGCTTCGGAGCGGTCGAGTTGATCGCCGCCATCCTCCTCGTCCAGTTCGTCGGCATCCCGTTCTCGGTGGTGTTCGGGCGGATCCCGAGCCCGCACGAGCCACGCAAGGCGTTCTTCCTCGCCTTCGTGCTGTGGAACCTGGTGATGCTCCCGCTGGTCGCCATCGGAGGGAAGCAACTCCTCGACGATGACGTCACCGGGCGTCCCGCGCCCCCGTACGTCGACAGCATCACCGCGGTCGGGGAGGGCGACTACCCGGTGGACTCCGATGCGGTGATCCTGGACGGTTCGTGGTCGATCGACGGGGAGTACGCCGCCACCGCTCAACCCGGGGACGCCTACGTCCTGCATTACGTGGGGACCTCCGTGCGGGTGAGATACTCGGAAGGCCCCGACCGCTCCATGTGGGTGGTGCTCATCGACGGTGTGCCGGCCTTCGACGACGATGAGCCGCTCGTGATCGACGGGTACAACCCGGCGGCCCACGACGGGGTCGACATCGACATCGAGGCACGACACGAGGGCGAGCACGAGCTGGTCATCGTCAACACCGCAGACGCCGATCCCGACGCCACCGGCACGGTGATGGCGATCGGGGAGGCCACCGTGTTGCCACCGCCCCGCGTGTCCGAGCTCACCACCATCCTCGCCCTGATCTCCGTTGTCGAGATCGTCGGCCTCGCCGTCTCCGCCGTGTTGGGGCGGCGACTGTTCGGCGGGCTGGCGGACACGATGACCACCAAGCGCACCATCATGCTTGCGCTCCTGGTGTACTCGGCGATCGCGGTGTGGGGGTTCTTCCTGGACTCGGTCATCGAGTTCTGGTTCCTCGCCTTCATGGTGGCGGTGGTCCAGGGCGGATCCCAGGCGCTGAGCCGCAGCCTGTACGCCTCGATGTCGCCGACCTCAGAGTCCGGCGAGTTCTTCGGGTTCTTCTCGGTCATGTCGAAGTTCTCTGCGATCCTGGGGCCGCTCCTGTTCACCGCAGCGGTTGCCGTGTTCGGCTCATCCCGTCCGGCGGTGCTCGGGGTGATCCTCTTCTTCGTGGTGGGCATCCTCATCCTGCGCACCGTCGATGAGGAGGCCGGCCGCGAGGCGGCCCGCGAGGCGGACGCGGCCTGCGAGGCCGCGGGGGCAATCGAGTTCGGATGAGGCGAACGGGAGCGCTGGTGGCCGGGGTGGCATTGCTCGTCGCAGCCTGCACCGCCGGGGAGCCGGCGCCGACGACGACCGCGGCGCCGCCGAGCACGACGGCGACGACCACCACAACGACGGCGCCGCCGCAGACGACGACAACCTCGACCACAACCACTCCCACGACCACCATCCCGGCCGCCGAAACCCGGATGGCGGTGGAAGCCGTCGTCGGGGGATTCGGGCAGCCGGTCCTCGCCCTCGCCCATGAGGGGCGGCTGTTCGTGGTCGATCAACCGGGACTGATCTGGGTAGTCGACGGGGACGACCCCGAGGTCTTCCTCGACATCCGTGAACCCGTGCTCTTCGGAGGGGAGCGTGGGCTCCTCGGGCTCGCCTTCCACCCCGAATACCCGGACCTGTTCTACGTGAACTACACCGATCTGAACGGAGCGACCCGCATCGTGGAGTACCGCTACGACGACCCCGGTGTGCTGCCCGCGTCGGCGCGGACGGTGCTTCGGATCGGCCAGCCCGCTCGCAACCACAACGGTGGTGGCATCGCCTTCGGACCCGACGGCAGCCTCTGGATCGGCATGGGCGACGGCGGCGGCTCGGACGACCGGTACGGAAACGGACAGCGCGGGGACACGCTGCTCGCAACGATGCTCCGCATCGAGGTCGGCCCCGACGTGGAGCCATACGGCGTGGCCGGGGACTACGGGTTCGAGGCCGCGGAGGTGTGGGCGATCGGGCTGCGCAACCCGTGGCGCTTCGCCTTCGACGGCCGCGACCTGTGGATCGCCGACGTCGGACAGAACGCCCGCGAGGAGATCAACCGGGTCTCCGTGGACGATCGCGGGCTCAACTTCGGCTGGCCCCTGTTCGAGGGATTCGACTGTTACCGCGGCGGGTCACGCTGCGACGACCCCACCCCGTACACGGCCCCGGTCCATCAGTTCCGTCATCCGGAGGGGTGCTCGGTCACGGGCGGCTACGTGTACCGGGGGAGCGCCATGCCCCAGCTCGCCGGGCACTACTTCTTCTCCGACTGGTGCGGCGGGTTCATCCGGTCCATCGCCCCCGATGGTGAAGTGTTCGACTGGACCGGGCAGACCGGCACGATCTCCCGGGTGACGTCGTTCGGTGTCGACACCGACGGCGAGCTGCTCGTCGTCTCCGGAAGTGGCACGGTCTACCGGCTGGTTCCGGGATGATCGCGGTCGTCGGCTCCGTCAACCGCGATGTCGTCGTGCAAACCGACCGCCTCCCCGCACCCGGTGAGACCGTGCTGGCGACGGGTCACACGGAGTCGGCCGGAGGAAAGGGGGCGAACCAGGCCGTTGCCGCCGCCCGCCTCGGCGCCGAGGTCGCCTTCGTCGGCCGGGTCGGCGACGACGAGGCCGGGCGCCTGCTCCGGGAGGGGCTGGCCGCCGCCGGCGTCGACACGACCCGCCTCGTCGCGACCAGCCAGCACGCCACCGGTCTGGCGGTGATAGCGGTCGACGCCGCGGGAGAGAACGCCATCGTGGTCAGCCCCGGCGCCAATCGAGCAGTCGTTGTCTCCGACGTGGCCGACGCCGCCGCCCTGCTCCGGGAGGCAACGGTCACCCTGCTGCAGCTGGAGATCCCGATGCAGACCGTCGTCGACGCCGCCGCCACCGCGGGAGGGACGGTCGTGCTCAACGCGGCGCCGGCGCGAGCCCTCCCCGAGGAGCTGCTCGGCGACGTGGACGTGCTGGTGGTCAACACCGGCGAGCTCGAGGCTCTCACCGGGTCCACCACGCCGGAGTCGGCCGCCGGGCTCTCGGTTCCCGCTGTGGTCGTCACCCTCGGCCCCGATGGTGCCGCCGTGGTGAAAGGAGACGCGGTGGCTCGCTATCCGGCCCCTTCGGTGGAGGTCGTGGACACCACCGGCGCAGGTGACGCCTTCTGCGGTGCGCTCGCCGCAGCCATCGACGCCGGCCTCACCATCGATGAAGCGGTGCCGCGGGCCGTCGTCGCCGGCGCCCTGGCCACCACCGCAGTCGGCGCCCGCACCGCCATGCCCACTCGAGAGGAGTTGGACGACGTGCTGCCAACCCTGGGTTGGTAGCAACGCCAGGCGTTGGTACGGGCCCACGGTTCGCCGTGCCCATCCCATCTAATCTCACTCGATGGCCCGGCCGATCATCATCGACACCGATCCCGGCCAGGACGACGCGGTCGCCATCCTGCTGGCGTTGGCTTCACCGGAGCTCGACGTCAAAGCCATCACGACCGTGGCAGGCAACGTCCCCCAGCCCCTGGTCACCGACAACGCGCTCGCCATGGTGGAGCTGGCGGGGGCGGACGTCCCCGTGTACCGCGGCGCCGACGCCCCGTTGGAGCGCGAGCTGTACACCGCCG
>CAYQZO010000254.1:0-3625 GCA_964421925.1 uncultured Acidimicrobiaceae bacterium | reverse complement strand
ACGACAACGACCACAACCACCACGACCACCACGACGACCACCACGACAACGCTGCCGCCAACGACGACGACCACCACGGACCCCAGGGTGTCGACCACCACCACCTCCGTGCCCCCCACCACGACAACGCTGCCGCCGACGACCACCACGACCACGCTCATCGATGAGGCGCCGAGGCCGGGCAGCGACGAGAGCATCCGCAACAAGGAGGCGCTCGTCGTCAACGACTTCAACCGTCACAACGGCCCGCCGAGCGGCTCCGGGCAGCACACCGAAGCGGTGAGCCCGCTCGTGTCGTTCCAGACCGCCGTGGAGGGATTCTCGGGCGGGGCGTTCTCGTCGACGATCCTCGGGGTGTTGATCGCCCTTCTCGCCATCATCGGATTGAGCAGGAGCTTCAAGCCCGATCCCAGTTGAGCGTTGAGCGTTCACGCACAACGGTCAACGGGCAACGCTCAACGCTCTACAGAACCACTTCGTTGAACCCCGGGCCCTCGGGTCGTTCCAGCTGATCGAGGGTGCACTCATCGGCGTCCTTGTCCGGCCGCCACCGCTCGAAGCGGGTGGCATGGCGAAACCGGGCCCCGGTCAGCTGGTCGTAAGACACCTCGGCCACCACCCCGGGCTCGACCGGGGTCCAGGACAGATCCTTGCCGCCCGACCAGCGGCTCTCCCCGCCCGGGCGGCGCACCTCCTCCCCGAACGAATCCTCGGACCGGATCTCCTCGAGCAGCTGCAAGATCTCGACCCGGTCGGCATCGGAGAACCCGGAGCAATGGCCGATGAAGTGGAGCTCGCCATCGTCGTTGTACAGCCCGAGCAGGATCGACCCGACCTTGCCCCCGTCCTTGTGCTCCCGGTAGCCACCGACCACGCAATCCACCGTGCGGCGATGCTTGAGCTTGACCATCTCCCGCTTGCCCTCGACGTACACCCCATCGATCTGCTTGGCCACGATGCCGTCACAGCCGGCGGCCTCGAATTCGTCGAACCATCTCTTGCCCTCCGCGAGGTCCGTGGTGGAGGGTGTGAGGCTCCAGGGGTGCTCGAGGTCCGCAGACAGTGATTCGAGGCGCCGCCGGCGCTCCGAGAACGGGGCGTTGCGCAGGTCGTCGCCCTGGTGGGCGATGAGATCGAAGGACACCAGCTGAGCCGGGGTGGTCTCGGCCAGCATGTCGACCCGGGAGCCGGCGGGGTGGATGCGCTGCTGCAAGGCGTCGAAGTCCAGATGGTCGTCGATGACCACGACCACCTCGCCGTCGACCACCGTCCCCGACGGGAGTTGGCCGAGCGCAGGCTCCAGTTCAGGGAAGTAGCGCAGGAGCGGACGCTGATTGCGGGAGTCGAGGCGGGGTTCATCACTCCACGACAGCACCCGGAACCCGTCCCACTTCGGCTCGTAGGCCCATCCGTCCCCGGGCCAGGTGGTGCGCACCTTGGCCTCCATCGGCGTGATCGGGGGTTCGAAGGGCCACGACGCCATGTCGGGCGAGCCTAGACCCCTAGGGGCGCGCCGTCGCCTCGAAGAGCTCGACGGGCTGGGCGACGTTCTTCAGCTTCACGCTTCCCACCGGGGTGAACGACACCGCCGCACCCCCGGACCATGCGTCGACCACGGCGCGGGTGACCACGACACGGTCCCGGGTCGCCTGGTCGGCGACCCGGGAGGCGATGTTGACCGCCGTCCCGTAGAAGTCGCCGTTGCGACGAAGCATGGGCCCGGTGTTGACGCCGGCGTGCAGATTCCACACCCCCCGGGCGGGGGCGATCTCGACCGCGTCGAGCGCAAACCGCACCGCCGAGGTCGGGTCGGGGAAGTGGGCGAGGGCACCGTCCCCGAGCGAACGAACCAGCCGCCCACCCAGCGGGCCGGCCAGCGAGTGGACGAGGTCGGCGAGCAGCACCGCCTGGTGGGCGGCGGCGGCGTCACCCTCCTCCTGAGATCGCCTCGTGTAACCGCTGACGTCGACGAAGACGACGCTCTGCCCGTCGGCGAGCCCCGAGATCCCGCCCTCGTGCAAGGCGACCTCGGTCAGCTGGACGACGTTCTTGAAGACGGCGTCGTCGACGAGCCGCTCGAGGAGGAGCGCGATGAGCCTCCGCCCCAGGTCGCGAAACTCGAGGCGCGCCGGCGCGGTCACGGTCAGCGCGGCGATGGGAGACCCGGTCTCGTCGATCGCAGGGTCGAGGAGCACGTCGTCGATGAAGTCGCGCTGCAGATCGACCAGATGCTGCGCCGACATCGCCATCGCCCTGGCAATACGCACCATCCGGTACTCGGGAGCACCGAGCTGCGCCGCCCTGGAGAGCACCTCCGCCATGGCGAGCTCATCGGCACGGATGGCGCCGTCGGCTCGCTGTTCGCCACCGAGGATGGGCAGGAGGAGCTCCCGGTATCGCGTCAGGTCGGTGGGGGGATCCGGGACGAAGCGCACCGGCTCGGGCATCAGCAGGTCGACGTAGTCGAAGCTCAGGCGGGCCTCGCCGATGGCGTCTGCCAGCTCCTCGAGGGGCAGGCCGGCTTCGACGAGGGCGAGGACGAGCCGTGCCCTGGTGATGTCGGGAGCGCGGAATGCCCCCGACGGGTCGGCGGTGAGCACGCCGGCGGCAACGAGGCGGTCGATCGCACCCTGCTCCAAACCGGAGGCCCGGGCCAGCTCGGGCGCATCGAGCACGACGCCATCCCCGCCGCCGGCGTCTTCGATCACCGGAGGCCCCGGCTGGACGCCGTCGAGCACGGCGGTGACGATCTCGTCCTTGTGCGCCGCCACGTCGATCTCGGTGAGGTTCCGGATCGGTCGCCAGATCGCACCCAACACCGCCGAGGCGCGCACCCGGTCGCGGCGCGAGGCGTCGCGACCGGCGAGGAGGATCCGCATCTCCCGGTTGTTCTCGTCCAGCCGGGCCCCGATCGATGGGTGGCTGGCAACCGACTTGTCCCCGTCCACCCAGACCGCGATCGTCCGATGGCGCAACAACGCGTCGATGTAGTCGTCGAGCAGGGACCGGAGCTCAACAGCGGTCCCGGGCGGCTCCCGGCCCTCGACCACCGCTTCGAGGTCGCTCAGCAGCGGTTCGGCCAGTTCGACCAGGATGTCGTCCTTGCTGTCGAAGTGATAGCTGAATGCCGCCTTGCTGAGACCGGTGGCCTCGGCGAGGTCGGCGATGCTGGTGCCGTCGTAGCCGCGTTCGGCGAAGGCATCGAGGGCGGTGCTCAACATCTCGTTGCGGCGGCTCGTCACCCGCACCTCCTCGCTCGTCATGATCGTACACGGAGGCTTGACGATCGTACAGTATCGGCTACTGTACGATCGTCAAGTCGACGTATCGAAAGGAACGGCGCTCCATGCGCACCTTGTCTCGCACCGTGGCCTTTGCGGTGCTCGTCACCCTCCTGGCCAGCGGCTGCATCACGTCCCGCACCGAGGAGACCGACCCGCCCCTCCCGCCCACGACGCACGGCCTCCCCGACGGGGAAGCGTTCTACTTCGTCGAGGGTGTGAACCCCACCGGGTTCATCATCGACCCCGCCGAGTTCCTCATCGGGGAGGAAGCCCGCGCCGCCGCCGAAGCCGACGGCGTGATCGGTCCCGGTGAGGACCTCCCCAACGACTTCTACATCCGC
>CAYQZO010000253.1:0-3630 GCA_964421925.1 uncultured Acidimicrobiaceae bacterium | reverse complement strand
CGATCCCGCCCCGGGGGACTGGCTCGAAGGGTGGCGCGCCGCCGACGAAACCGTGGCAAAGGCGCTCGGCGATGCCCTCAGCGAAGAGCCGTTCCCGAACGAGCCCGCCATCGCCGGCGCGGCGTTCCGGTCGGCGCCTGCGGGCTCGATCTTCTATGCGGGGTCGTCGATGCCGATCCGGGATCTCGAGACCTTTGCCGGGCCGCCGCGGGGCGATCTCACGGTGCTCGCCAATCGCGGTGCCAGCGGCATCGACGGTCTCCTCTCATCGGCTGCGGGTGCGGCTGCGGCCGAGGGTCTGCGCGTGGTCGCCCTCACCGGAGACGTCGCTGCGCTCCACGACGTCAACGCCCTAGAGCTGATCGCCCGCGAGTCGCTGCCGGTGACGATCGTCGTCATCAACAACGACGGAGGCGGCATCTTCTCCTTCCTCCCCCAGGCCGAGACCGTCGACCCCGGGCGCTTTGCCGCCGCCTTCGCCGGTCCGCACGGGCGCTCCCTCGCCGAGATAGCCGCCGCGTTCGGGGTGCCCGGCGCCAGCTTGTCGTCACCGGACCAGGTTGTGGCAGCCATGGCCGCTCCCGGGCCGCTGCTTCTCGAAGCGAGCACCGACCGCGAAGAGAATGTCGCCGTCCACCAGCGTTTGCTCGCCGCCGTTTGCAGGGCGATGCCGGGTTGACCATTTCTCGATTGATGCCATGGGTATTCGCCAACTCCGACGGCACCGTGGCGCTGCGCGTGGCGGGTGAGATCCAAAACAACGAGCTCGAGGCCATTCCGACCTACCTCGGCTAGCCGACACGCTTCGCCTCGGCGACGGGATCCGCGTCGCCGAGGCGCTCGAACACCCGCCTAGCCTTGCCGAAGTCGCTTCGGGGCACACTGCCCGGCTCGCCGACCATGACGGTGACCCGAAGCCGGATGGTTTCCATGAGCCGCCGTTCGAGCCGGGAGCCGACGGCATCCGCGTTCGAGCTCGCACCATCGGCCAGCTCGACCCTCGCCTCGAGCTCGGGGAGCGTGCCCCGGCGATCCACGACGATGGCGTAGTTGGGACCCACTTCGGGGTCGTCCATCAGCACCGCCTCGATCGTGCGCGGGTACACGTTGATCCCGCGGATGATGAGCATGTCGTCGACGCGACCCTCCAGCCGTGCGATACGGCGGCTCCTTCGGCCGCAGGGGCAGTCGCCGGGGAGAAAGCGGGTGATGTCTCGTGTCCGGTACCGGATCACCGGCTGCGCCTGCTTGGTCAGCGTGGTGAGAACGAGCTCCCCGGGCTCCCCGTCCGCGACCGGTGCCCCCGTCTCGGGGTCGACCACCTCCGGAAAGAAGTGGTCTTCGAAGACATGCATCCCTCCCTTGTTCTCTCGGCACTCGATGGCCACGCCGGGACCGATGACCTCGGACAGTCCGTAGATGTCGCAGGCGTCGTACCCGCCGCCCCACGCATCCTCGAGCTTCTCCCGCAGGCCCTCCGACCACGGCTCGGCGCCGTGGATCCCCCAGCGGAGCTGGATGTCTCCCTTGACGCCGTCGGCGGCAGCACGCTCGGCGAGGATCAGCGCAAACGAGGGGGTGGAAGCGAGCCCGGAGGCCTTGGCGTCGGCCATGAGCCCGACCTGGAAGCCGGGGTTCCCGCCCGATGCCGGGATGGCGGTGGCACCGAGCTCCTCCACCCCGTAATGCAGGCCGAGCCCGCCGGTGAAGAGCCCGTAACCGTACGACACCTGGACGATGTCGTCGCTGGTGGCCCCCACCGCCGACAGGGATCTGGCGTTGACCTGGGCGAAGACCGCGATGTCGTCAGCGGTGTAGGCGACGATGGTGGGCTTTCCTGAGGTGCCGGAGGAGGCGTGGATGCGAACCACCTCATCCATCGGAACGGCCAGCATGCCGTAGGGGAAGGCGGCGCGGAACTCGTCCTTGACGGTGAACGGCAGCGACCCGATGTCGGCAATCGAGGCGACATCGCCGACGGCGGAGAGCTTCTCTCGCCAGAAAGGGGTATCGGCGGCGCGGAGCTTCTCGATCAACCCGACGAGAAGCTCCGATTGGAGATCGTGCAGCGACGCCCCGCCGAGCGTCTCGAGGTCTTCTCGGTACATGACCCTATTCTCGCCTCCCAGGGACGCTCAGGTCGCGGCCAGCAGCTCCAGCAGGGGGCGCAGCTTGAGGCGCGTCTCAAGGAGCTCGGCCTCCGGGTCGGAGTCGGCCACGATGCCGGCACCGGCGAAGATATGGGCCTGGGTGCCCTCGATGAGCCCGCAGCGCAGGGCGATGGCGAACTCCCCGTCGCCGGCGCCGTCGACCCAGCCGATGCCGCCGGCGTACCAGCCGCGGTCGAAGCCCTCCACCTTCTCGATGAACGACGTGGCCTGGGCCCGGGGCGTGCCGCCCACGGCGGGGGTGGGATGCAGCGCATCGACCAGCTCGAGCACGTTCCGGGGCGCCGACAGCGTGCCGTGCACCGGGGTCGACAGGTGCTGCACCGTGGCCATTCGCTTGAGCGAGGGGCTGTTCGGAACCTCCAGCCGATCGACGAAGGGTTTCAGGCGCCCGACGACGTCGTCGACGACGAGCCGGTGCTCAATGCGGTCCTTTGGCGAGCGCATCAACCCTTCGGCCAGGGCCCGGTCGTCCTCCTCGCCCTCGCCGCGGGGTGCAGACCCGGCCAGGGGATTCGAGGAGACCGCACCACCGACGCTGCGTACCAGCAGCTCGGGGCTCGCACCGATGAAGGTCGCCGCTGCGTTCATCCAGCCGTACCCGAAGCAGCGCGGGTAGGAAGCCTCGAGATGATGGAGGAGGTCGAAGCCGCCGGCGGCGGTGTCGGATCGCACGATCACCGAGCGCGACAGCACGACCTTGCGCAGCGCATCCTCGGCGATGGCGTCGACGGCTTCGGAGACCGCGGTGCGCCACTCGGCGACGGAGGGCACCGACTCGAGGCTGTGGTCACCGAGGTCGGGATACGGAGGATCGCCCGGATCGGCTAGGTCCCGCAAAGGGGCGAGGACCTGAGCGACGTCGAGGCCCGCCGGCGCCGCCACGGCGAGGCGCGCTCCATCTGGTGTGGCAACGACCGACACCAGCGGCACCACGGCGTCGATCGATCCGAAGGACTCCCACGCCGGGCTGCTGGGCCCATCCTGGGCAAACGAGAATCCCACGATCGCCCGAAAGGGCTCGGGAAGCGTCAGCTCGTCGATGGCCGACATCACGGCGCCGAAGCGGCCGGAACCCGACGCCGTCGTCTGCCAGGCCGTTCCCAAGCCGCCGAGGGACACTCCCTCGGGCGTCGAGAAGAAGAATGCCCTGCCGTATTGACCGGCCCCTGCCCTGACGAAGTCGAGGGGCGCGACATCGACCCTGGTGGTAGCGAACCGAAGCCCGCTCTGACTCGGCGCGCCCAAGGACGCGGCGACCCAATCGAAGGTCGATCCAGGGATCATCGGCGGGATCCTACTCCCGGCTGTGCCCATCGCCTCTGGAGGCCCGACGCCGGGGCCTCAATCGTCCTCGGTCCAGGTCAGCTTGCTCTCGACCCGGAGCACCCCGTCGAGCCGGTTCGTCAGCTCTTCGAGCATGCTCGCCTCGTTGCGGGTGGCGACCTCACCCTCCAGCGTC
>CAYQZO010000252.1:0-3639 GCA_964421925.1 uncultured Acidimicrobiaceae bacterium | reverse complement strand
GGGCTCACCGGACTCCTCCAGCGCGATGTTGGCGGGCTTCACGTCGCGGTGGACGAAGCCCCGCTCGTGGGCGAAGTGCAGGGCGCGCGCTACCTTTTCCATCGACAGCAGGATCTCGTGCAGCAAGCCCGTGCCGATCGAGCCGGGCGCGGAGGCACCGGCGCTCGCCGGGGGGTGGTTCGTCGAGCCCGGGGATCTGCTCGTCGCCGGTCCCGACGGGCTCAGCGCCTACAACCTCAACACCGGGGAGACCCGTAGTCTCTCGACCGCACCGATCGCTGCGGCCTACTACGAAGACAACCAGCTGGTCTTCCAGGGCACTCCACCCGGTTGGGCGCAGGGCGATCCGTTCGGGGGCCCGAGCTCGGCGGCGATCTGGCGGCGGCTGGGCCCGCTCGGCGCCGCCGATCTCGTCTACGACCCGGGCCCGTTCGCCAAGGCTGACCTCCACGGGATCTTCGATCTCGGGTCGGGTCCCGGCGCCCTCATCCGCTTGCATGCCTACCAGAACGATGACCTGTGGGTGTTGCAGCCCTTCGACGGCGGGCCATGGCAAGAGATCGGCTTCCTGAGCGGAGGCGAGGTCGACGTCGGCTGTACCGCGTGGACGGGGTCGGACCTCCTGCAAGCAGCAGGTGCGGAAGGGTATACCTGGATCGCCCTCCGATCCTTGTCCGACGACTGGAACCACGTCCTCCCCCCGGAGGATGAGTCATGGGAGGGCATGTCGTGCGTTGCGGTGAATGGAGAGACCGTCTTCGTCCTGTTCCAGCCCTGGGGTGGCGGTCCGGCGAGCCTGATCACTGCCGATCTCACCGGTTCCGTGCTGGACACGGTCACCATCGATTCCGCAGTCGAGGATGCGTCCTCCCTCGATGTCGACTCGAGCGGCAAGGTCGTGGTGACAACGCTCGGCGGCGGGATCTACCTCGTCGAATCCGCCTCCGGAGCCGCAACCATGCTCCCGGTCACCGGGGCGCGGGCCGTCTTCGCCGGTTAGCGAATCACGTGCCCGAAACCCGGTGCCGGTGGTAGCTTCACCGCCATGCCCGACCTCCCGGAAGGCACCATCACCTTCCTGTTCAGCGACGTCGAGGGCTCCACCCGGCTCCTCAGCGACCTCGGCCGGGAGGGATTCGCCGGGGCGCTCGAAGAGCACAACACGGTCATGCGCGCCGCCATCGAGAGGTCCGGTGGCGTGGTGGTGCGCACCGAGGGCGATGCCTTCTTCGCCGTCTTCACCACGGCCGACGCCGCGGTCACCGCCGCCACCGCCGCACAGCGGGGACTGGCCGGCCTCGAGGACTCTCCGATCCGGGTACGCATCGGCGTGCACACCGGCACCGGCACCCTCGGCGGCGACGACTACATCGGCATCGACGTGCATCGAGCAGCCCGCATCGCCGACGCCGGTCACGGCGGCCAGGTGCTGGTATCGGCGACGACCGCGCGGCTGTGCACGCCCCGCGACGGAGTGAGCCTGCGCGACGTGGGGGAGCACCGGCTCAAAGACCTCACCGAACTGGAGCAGCTGTATCAGCTCGACATCGACGGGCTTCCCACCGACTTCCCGCCCCTGCGGACGGTGCGACCCCCAAACAACATCCCGGAGCGGCTCACCAGCTTCATCGGCCGCCAGGACGATCTGGCGCGCCTCCAGGGCCTCCTCGCCGACAGCCGGCTGCTCACCCTCACCGGACCCGGGGGCACGGGCAAGACGAGCCTTGCCGCAGAGCTGGCACGAAAGGAGATGCACCGGTTCCCGGACGGGACCTACTTCGTCGACCTGTCCGACGTGGCGGACATCGATCTGGTGCCCACCACCATCCTCCTCGCCCTCGGCATGCACACCACCGCAGCCGGCGTGATGCCGATCGACCACCTCACCCGGTACCTCGCCGACAAGCAGGTGTTGCTGGTCCTGGACAACTTCGAGCAACTGCTGGCGGCGGCACAGGTGGTCGCTGCAATGCTGCAGGGATGCCCCGAGGTGCGGATCGTGGCCACGTCGCGGGTCCCGCTGCGGGTCGCCGGCGAGCAGGAAGTCCCGGTGCAGCCGCTTGCGGTCCCCGACGGCGCCGGTGACGACGCCGCCGAGAGCGAGAGCGTCCGGCTCTTCGTCGACCGAGCCCGGGCGATCCGGCCCGACTTCGACTCCTCGGGTGAGAACGCGGTCGCCATCGCCCGTCTCGCCACCCGCCTCGAGGGGCTCCCCCTCGCCATCGAGCTGGCAGCGTCCCGGGTGCGGCTGCTCTCGCCCCAGGCGATCCTGGACCGCCTGGACAACCGCCTCCTCGCCGACACCTCGGCGCAGCTCCCGTCCCGACAGCAGACCATCGTCAACACCATCGGGTGGAGCTACGACCTGCTCGACGAGCCGACCCGGCGGCTCTTCGAGCGGTGCGCGGTGTTCGTGGGCGGCGCCCGGCTCGACGAGATCGAGGCGGTCATCGGCACCTCCGGCGACCTCGCCCTCCTCGACGGGCTGGCGGCCCTGGTCGACCACAGCCTGTTGCGCAGGATCGACCGGGAAGGCCGCACCAGGTTCACCATGCTGCTGGTCATCCGCGACTTCGCCCACGGCGCCCTCGTCGCCGCCGGCGACGAGGAGGAGTACCGGGCCCGCCACGCCGCGGTGTACCGGGATCTCGCCGTCGAGGCCGGTCCCTCCTTCCTCACCAGCTCGCGAGTGGAGTGGCTGAATCGGCTCGACGCCGAGCACGACAACGTCCTGGCCGCCCTCGACTGGGCCTTCGAGACCGAGAACGCCGAGGTCGCGCTCACCATCGCCACCGGGATGTGGCGCTTCTGGCAGACCCGGGGCTACCTCGCCGAAGCCGTGCCCTGGGTGCGGCGGGCCCTGTCCTTGCCAAGCGACGACCCGGTCCGGCGCGCCCTGGCGCTGGAGGCGCTCGGCGGCCTCCTCTACTGGCAGGGTGACACCCAGGGGACCCGGGAGCCGTACCTGGAGGCGCTGGACCTGATGCGCGCGCACGGCGAGCCCTCCCAGGTGGCCAATGCCCTCCTCAATGCCTCCTGGGCCCACATCTACGGCCGGGACTTCACCGCGGCCCGAGAGTCCATCGAAGAGTCCATGGCCATCTACGAGGGGATCGGGGATGAACTCGGGTTCGCCCGGGCTCGATGGGCCGGCTTCAACCTCGCCTGGTACTCAGGAGCCCGGGACGGCGTGGTCGATCTCGCCGGGGAGGCGGTGGAGGCCTTCAGCCGTCTCGACGCCCCCTTCGATCTCGGCTGGTCGTACTACGCCCTCGCCGACGCATGGTGGTACGAGCGGGACGTCGGGGCCTCCGTCGAAGCGCTCGACCAGGGCCTGCCCATCTTCGCCGCCGCCGGCGATCTGTCGGCGATGGTGCTGTTCCTCACCGTGTACGCCGCGCTCGCCGCGGTCACGGGAGACCGGGAGCGTGCCGCGGTGCTCGCCGGGGCGTCGAGGTCGATCAAGGAGCGAACCGGCGTCGCGCTCATGGACGCCGCCGAGTGGGACACCGCCACCAAAGAGATCGCCGAGCTCCTCGACGGGGTGGACGAGCTTCCCCAGTTCGAAGAAGGTCGCCTGCTGAGTCCCGAAGCGGCGGTGGCCTTCGCCCTCGACCGCTAGAGCCGAAGGGGCCTCGG
>CAYQZO010000251.1:0-3642 GCA_964421925.1 uncultured Acidimicrobiaceae bacterium | reverse complement strand
GGTCTCGCGGTATCAGCTGAGCCCCGATCGGGCAAGGGTCGAAGGACCCGATTCACGTCACGCGGGTGAACTCCATGATCCAGTTCGGCTCCCAGAGGTCGCGCTCGTCGTCGAAGTAGGCCTGCTCCCATCGAGCGCTCGCCCCGGTGATGTCCGACCAGGTGAACCGCATCCGGTAGTGAATGCCCCGGAAGGTCTCGGAGCCGAAGAACTCTCCGAGCCCGTTCCTGAACGACCCTTTGACCTGCAGGGTCGGGACCGGGTTGTGGGTGTCCATCCAGTAGATGGTCCACTGCTTCGTGCCGGGGTCGAATATGCGCAGGCTCACCCCCTCGAACGGACCGCTCTCGAAGTCGGCGATGAACCGATCCATGATCGCCAGCCCGTCGAGCAGCTTGGTGCCGCCCTCGAGCCGTGCCGGGAACTCCATCCACTCGTCGGATCCGACCAGCACCGCACGCAGCCGACGGTTGTGGACGTCCCAGGTCCCGAGCAGGAAGTCGAAGTCCGCCGACGTGCCCTCGGTCATGGCGGCCGACGCTAGTCGGGAGATCGACACACGCCGGGTGCTCAGCGGTCAGGCTTCGGCCGGGCGAGGTGGGCACGCCGGGGAACCGTCGACATGAGCAACCGATAGGATCGGCCACAACCGAGCCGACAGCCAACCAAGGAGGGGGTCATGCGGAGACGCGGACGAGGTGCGCGGCGAGCGATGCGGAGGCGGAGGCGGGTTCGTCGCCGCAGAGTCATGCTGGTCGGTGGGCTCGTTGCCTTCGGGGCGTACAAGATGTCGACCCACGACGCACAGCGGATCGAGGAGTACACCGGCATCCCGCCCGAGGAGCTCGAGGACGAGGATCTGGAGCAGGCGATGAACGACCTCGGGATCGAGCAGCAGCGCGTCACCGACGCCGACCAGGAGACCGGCGCCGGCGCCGGCGAACCCGAGGCAGGATCCGGCGGAAGCGACCTCGAGCAGCTGGAGCGGCTTGCCCAGCTTCACGAACAGGGAGTCCTGACCGACGAGGAGTTCGCCGCCGAGAAGAAGAAAATTCTCGGTCTGTGATCCTTCCGTTGCAGCGGCTCGCCGGGTATGACCCCGCCCCGGCGATGCGCCTCGACTTCCACCAGTCGATGCTGAACGACCGGGTCCGCACCGACGCCTTCCGCAGGGCGATCATGGCACAGGTCGATCCGGGCGACGTCGTCGTGGACATCGGAACCGGCACCGGCGTGCTCGCACTCTTCGCCGCCAAGGCCGGTGCGAGCCGGGTCTATGCCATCGAGGAGGACGAGGTCGCCGAGCTCGCCGAGCGCGTCATCGCCGCCAACGGTTATGAGGATCGGGTGGTGCTGATCCGGGGGGCATCAACGACCGTCCAGCTCCCTGAGCCCGGCGACGTCCTGGTGTCCGAGACCATCGGAAACGCCGGCCTCGACGAAGGGATCGCTATCTGGTTCGATGATGCCAGGCAGCGGCTGCTCAAACCCGACGCGACGCTCATCCCGACAACCCTGGCGGTGCTGGCCGCACCGCTCGAGCTTCCCCGGGATTGGGCAGAGACGAGGCGGTGGCGGGAGCCGATGCACGCGCTCGACTTCACACCGCTGCACGACGCCATGCTGTGCTCGCTGTACTGGGACGAGCTCAACCCGGTCTCGGTCGTGGGGCAAGCCGTCGAGGTCCACCGGACGGACTTCGATGGACCGCCGCACGACATGGATGCTGCGGTCACGATGTCCACGCGACGCGACGCGGTCGTTCACGGCATCGGACTGTGGTTCGCGGCCGGCCTGGGCGCCGGGGTCACCATCTCCAATGCGCCACCGTCGCCGGTGCCGAGTTGGAGCCAAGGCGTGCTCCTGCTCGAGCATTCCGTGCCGCTGCGGGCCGGTGAAGCGATCCGCGTCGCGGTCCGAGCCACCGCGGACGGTCGGCAGTGGTCGTGGCAGGTGAACGGAGGCGCCTGGCAGACGACCGGTCCGGCGAGTCCCTGAGTCGATGGCGATGCGGTCGGTGAGCGACGAGACCACCGGGTTGACCAGCGCCGAGGTGGCAGCGCGCACGGAGTCAGGTCAGGTAAATCGGGTCAAGCGGCATTCCTCGCGCTCGCTCGTCGACATCCTGCGCTCCAACATCCTGACCCGGTTCAACGCCATCATCTCGGCGCTGCTCGCCGTGATCGTGGTGTTCGGCGACCTGCGCGACGGCCTGTTCGGGATCGTCATGGTGGTGAACGCCGGCATCGGCATCGTCCAGGAGCTGCGGGCGAAGCGAACCCTCGACCGGCTCACGGTGCTCGCCACGCCGACGGTGCTGGCGAGGCGCGACGGCGTCGACGGCGAGGTGTCGGTTCGCGACCTGGTGCTCGGCGACGTGGTCATCCTCCGGCCGGGCGACCAGGTGCCCGTCGACGGCGACATCGTCGGCTCCGACCATCTGCAGGTGGACGAGTCACTGCTCACCGGTGAGGCAGAGCCGGTGGACAAGGACGTCGGGGACGGGACCCTGTCGGGCAGCTTCATCGTGGCCGGCACCGGTGCGATCGTCGCCACCGCGGTCGGGGAGAAGGCATACGCCTACAAGCTGACCGAGGAGGCGCGTGCCTTTGCCCTTGCCCAATCGGAGCTGCAGGCAAGCGTCAACCGAATCCTCCAGATCGTCACCTGGCTGATCATCCCTACCGCCGCCCTCCTGCTGTGGCGACAGCTCGAGTCGAGCCAAACCCTGTCCGCCGCATTGACCTCGACCGTTGCCGCCGTCGTCGCCATGGTGCCCCAGGGCCTGGTGCTGCTGTTGTCGATGGCGTTCGCGGTGGCGGTCATCCGGCTGGGGCGCCGCAACGCCCTCGTCCAGGAGCTGCCCGCGGTGGAGACCCTCGCCCGGGTGGACACGGTGTGCGCCGACAAGACCGGAACCCTCACCAGCGGCTCGATCATCCACGAGGGCACCGTCGCCCTGCCCGGTCACCCCGAGTCGGAGGTCCGGGAAGCGATCGCAGCGGTCGCGGCAGCCGAGGCGACGCCGAACGCCACCCTCGCCGCGGTGGCAGCCGCCCATCCCGTGGCCCCATCGTGGACGGTTGCGGCCAGAACACCGTTCTCGTCGGGCCGGAAGTGGTCGGCGGTCTCCTTCGAGGGACGGCCCACGTGGATCCTGGGAGCTCCCGATGTGGTGGTGGCCGACGTCCCACCCCAGATCACGGCTGCCGCCGAGGCCGGCATGCGGGTGCTCGTCATCGCACGGAGCGCACAGCCCATCACCGACGAGCGCCTCCCCGCCGACGTGGAGGCGGCCGGGTACGTCACGCTCATCGAGGAGCTCCGTCCCGACGCCCCGGACACGATCCGCTACTTCGTCGAGCAGAACGTCACACCCAAGGTCATCTCCGGTGACAACCCGTCCACGGTCTCTGCCATCGCCGCCCAGGCCGGAGTCCCCGACGCCGACCGGGCGATCGATGCCCGTGCCTTGCCCGAGCCGGGTACGGAGGCGTTCGTCGATGCGGTCAACGACCACGCCGTCTTCGGCCGGGTGGTCCCGGACCGCAAGCGGGACATGGTCCAGGCGCTACAAGCCGAATACCACACCGTCGCCATGACCGGAGACGGCGTCAACGACGTGCTGGCACTCAAGACCGC
>CAYQZO010000250.1:0-3648 GCA_964421925.1 uncultured Acidimicrobiaceae bacterium | reverse complement strand
GCACCGATGGGGGCGGGTTGGGGTCGGCGGACTATTCGTTCCTGTTCGGCAACCCGGGGGACACCCCGTTTGTCGGGGACTTCAACGGGGACGGGATCGACACCGTCGGGTTGTATCGGGTCTCGACCGGGTTCGTCTACTTCCGCAACAGCCTCAACACCGGCGTCGCCGACCTCTCCTTCTTCTACGGGAATCCGGGGGATGTGATCCTGGCGGGGGATTGGGATGGGGATGGGGATGACACGGTGGCGGTGTATCGCCCCTCCACCGGCCGGGTCTATGTCAACTTGGAGAATGCCTCGGGTGATGCCGACTACAGCCTCTACGTCGGCGGCTACCCCACCGCCGTCACCTGGGGCCGCGACTAGCGCACCGGCATCGCCCGTCCGCCGCGGCGACCACGCACCGCGTGGCGCCGTCCCACGAAGATCAGCTGGTCCCAGGTGTAGTTCCAGCGCAGCTTGCCGAGGACGACCCGGTCGGGCACTCGGCGCAGTTCGGCGATAACACGCCGCCGCGCTGCGATGAGATCACGTCGGCTGCGGATCGATCCATAGCTCCGCCATTTGGCGCCGAGCAGCGCCGGCCGCAGCAGGCAGTATCCCCACATCATGACCTCGGTCCACACCAGCAACGGGGCGAGGACGACACGGGTCGCGGCCCGGGTGTTGGCGAGCAGCATCTCCCACCGGTTCCGCTCCAACAGGAAGAGCTTCTCGGGAGACATGGTCAACTCGTAGTGGTGCTCTACAGGGGGCGTGGGCACGTAGGAAATGTCGTAGCCCATCAAGCGCAAGGTCCACGACAACTCCACATCCTCGTGATAGAGGAATCCTCCCGAGTACCAGCCGCCCGCTGACTCCAGCACGGCGCGCCTGATCACGAACGCCGTGCCCTGCAGCCCGGGAACCTCGTGTGGTGCCGCCCCCGCAGCCGACAAGGGACGATGCAGCATGCGGTTGAAGCCGAGGCCGGTGACGTGCACGTCCAGGCCGGCGGCGTTGAGCCGATCCGTGCCGAGCAGCGTCACCGTTGGTGACGTGGCGGCGACCTCGGGATGTGCCTCGAGGTACTCGACCTGCGGAGCCAGCCAGCCCGGCGAGGGCACTGTGTCGGCGTTGAGCACGGCGAGATAGGTGGTTTCGACGGAGGGGAGAACGCCGGTCACCGCGGCGGCGTACCCGATGTTCTCCTGGTTGGGGGTCGCCGACACCCGCGGATCCGTCGCCTCGAGTGCCGGCAGGATCGCCGCGGTGCCGTCACTCGATGCGTTGTCCACCACGATGATGCGATCGGCGGCGCGATCGGCGACGAGGGCGCCGACACAATCGCGAAGGGATTCGCCGTCGTTGTAACCCACCACGACCGCCGTCACGTCCAGCGCCGAACCGGTCACGAGGTGGTCGAGACGTCGGCCGTTTCGGTCCGAAAGACGGTGAGGAACATCGATGCGGAGAGGAGCTGCAAACCGAACACGAACCCTGACGCCGAGAGCACCAGGCGCCGGGTCTCGGTGAACAAGGGTCCTCCGGAGGCAATCCACCCGATGATCAGCACGGCGAGCACAGCTCCGGCGACGATTGCCAGGACGGCGCCGACAACTGCCATCACCGTCCGCACCTCGGTCGATGTGGCGCGCTGCAGCCAGATCGAAGGTGCATAGCCGAGCCGAGTCCTGAAGAGAGCGGCGGCGAGGCCGAACACCACGAGCTGGAAGCCGGCGAGAACGCCGAGCGCGGCGACGATGAAGGTATGAATGCTGAGGCCGAGGTACTCCGTGACGATCGGTCCCCTGGACAGGGCCAGCGCGCCGACGATCGACACCACCATCAAGACCAGGCCGGGAACGGCGAACAGCAGGAGCGGCCGGTAGAGGAGCACCAACATCAGGATGCGGCCGAGGATCCCAACGCCGTCGGCGAACGGATCGAGCTTCTTCTCACCGATCCGGGGGTTGTAGTCGGTCGGCACCGTCGCCACCCTGAGGTCGTTGGCCTGCGACTTGATCCCGATCTCGACCTCGATGTCGAACCCGTCGGCCTCCGTTCCCAGCGATTCGAACACCTCCCGCCGCGCACCGTAGAGACCCGACAGATAGTCGCCCGGTGTGAGCCCGTGGAGCGACGTCAGCGCCCTTCCGAGAACGATGTTGCCGAACCGGTCGATCGCCGGCGTGTTCGATGCGTCGATCCTGCGCTCGGCGCGAACGAAGTCATGGTCCTCGAGCTGTTCGATCATCGCCGGGATGGTGGACGCCGGATAGGAGGCGTCGGCATCCATCACGATGATGATGTCACCTTCGGCAATCTCGATGCCCGACCGGATGGCTGCACCCTTGCCGCGGTTGACGTCGTGGACGGTCAACCTGCAGCCGAGCCGGCGCGCCACCGCCGCGGTCCCGTCGGCGCTGCCGTCGTCGACGACCACGATGTCGGCATCGGGGCCCAGGACCGAGCGGATGTCCTCGACCACCACGGGGAGCGCTTGCTCCTCGTCGTAGGCCGGCAAGACGATGGTGGGGTGACGTTGCACAGGTTCGACCCAGGTGTGGGAGTGCGTGCCGGCAGCCAGGATACCGTGCGGCCGGTTCAGCCGCCCCAGTCCCCGGCGACCGGATTCATGAAGCTCTCACCGAAGGCGAACACCCGGTTGGCCGAGCTCTGGGTGAAGGTGTCCCTGAGATACCACATTCCCGTGGAGGGACGGAACACCCCCACGGTGTCGTCACCGTCGCCGTCCCAGTCTCCGGTGACGATGCGGTCCCCAGGAGCCGCTCCCGAGTAGTCGAAGACGATGTCGGCGACGGTGTCGGAGAAGTCGCCGAGCAGGTAGACCATCTCGGTGGACGGGCGGTAGATGCCGACGGTGTCGATCCCGTCCCCGTTCCAATCCCCGGCGAGGGGCACGTCGCCGGGGTTCCCGAAGGCCAAGGAGAAGTCGGCGACGCCCTGGGTATTGGTGTTGCGCAGGTAGAACTTGCCCTCCGAGGGGCGGAAGATGCCGACGGTGTCGATCCCGTCGCCGTCCCAGTCTCCTGCGATCGGCTTGTCACCGGGGTTGCCGTAGTAGATGTCGATGTCGGCGACGCCCTGGGTATTGCTGTTCCGTAGGAAGAGGAACCCGGCGCTCTCGCGATACAGGCCCATGGTGTCGATTCCGTCGCCGTTCCAATCGCCGGCGTAGGGCGTGTCCTTCGGGTTGCCGTAGTAGTAGCTGTCGACCGAGCCGTTGGCGTAGCGGATGTGCCAGATGCCCGTTCTCGGGTCCTGTAGGCCCACCTGGTCGCCGCTGCCTGGCGTGGGCGTCGGTACCGGGTCCGGTGGGGGACTGCCGGCTGTCGGGTAGTCGACGTTGAAGTACCACGAGTAGAGGCCGGCCGTCGTGGTCATCCACGCGGCGCTGCGTGTGGTGACGTCTCCGGCGTCCGAGCGAAACTCGACGGTCTTGGCGCTGCCCGACGTGTTGCGGGCGACCACCTTCACCGAGGTGAGTCGCGGTGCGCCGGCTCCCCAGACCCTGGCGGCGAGGTCCGATGCATTCATCGCGATGCTCCACGAGCGGCGCGGGTTCGGAGGCTGGAGCGACCATGCATCGTCGACGGACGGAAGCCATGGTGTCGGCGACCCTCCCCACTTCTCGTGTCTCGCC
>CAYQZO010000249.1:0-3670 GCA_964421925.1 uncultured Acidimicrobiaceae bacterium | reverse complement strand
CACGACCGCGGCAGCCTCGACCGGGACGGTGGCCAGGGTCAACCTGGGCAACGTCTCGGCCTACATCGTGGTGCGCGGCAGCGAGGCCGCCATTGTCGACACCGGAAACCCGGGGAACGAAGGGGACATCGAACAGGCGCTCGCCGAGCTCGGCCTCGGCCTGGGCAGCGTGGGCAACGTCATCCTCACCCACCGCCACGGTGATCACGTGGGCAGCCTCGGCCCGATCCTGGACGCGGCGATCGAAGCCGACGGGTTTGCGGGCGCCGGGGACATCCCGAGCATCTCCTCGCCCCGCACCCTCACGCCCGTTGGTGATGGAGACACCGTCTTCGGGCTGCAGGTCATCGAGACCCCGGGCCACACCGCAGGCTCCATCTGCCTCCTCGACGCCGCGGCCAGCGCCCTGATCTGCGGTGACGCCATGAACGGCGTCGGCTCGCCGGTCGACGGATCCGACCGGGGCGTTGCGGGAGCCAATCCGCGCTTCAGCGATGACATGGACCAGGCCGCCGAGTCGATCAAGAAGCTCGCCGGGTTCACCTTCGACGCCATCTACTTCGGGCACGGCAACCCGCTGGCGAGCGGGGCCGGTCCTCTGGTCGCTGAGCTCGCTGCTTCGCTTTAGGCGCTAACGGACCCGGTACATCGGCCCGTGGCCGGGAACGATCACGTCTGCAATCTCGAGCACCCGGGCCCGGTGCTCCTCGAGCAAGTCGGGATCGGTAGCGAGGCGGTCCTCCCCCGCCCCCTCATAGACCCACAGGTGGGTGAGGGCGGCCACTCCTTCGTCGGTGTCGACGAGCGTGGTGATGTCCTGCGGAGTGTGCCCGGGGGTCTCCAGCAGGCGGACGCCCGCCGACAGCTCGACCCCCTCGGCTGCCCGCGGCGTCCACTGGTCGTGGTGGTAGATCGCCCAGTGGTCGTGGATGCGTACGTCGGGGAAGAGGGCGATGTTGATGGTGTGGTCGGGATGGTGGTGGGAGATGATGACGTCGGTGACATCCTCGACACCGACCCCGAGCCCGGCGAGCGGGTCCAGGATGGCGTCGCGGGCCGGAACCATCCCCGGATCGACCACCGCCACCAGGTCGCCGTCGCGGATGAGGCTCACCGTGCTGGCCACCCCCTTGCCGCCGTAGCCGTTGAACAGGACATCGAGACGGGCCACATCGCTCCTTTCGACGGTGTCAGTCTGGCGCATCTCTAGGGTGGCGCCCGTGCAGATCACGATCAGCGACGAGGCCATGGAGCTCGCCCGCCGCAAGGGCGGGCGCATCGCCCTCGACTTCATCACCCCGGTCGGGTGAGGCAAGCCCGCCGAGGTGTCGGTCGACACCAACTCGCAGGGCAAGAACCTCGATCCGTACCAGCGGGTGAGCCGGGACGACGTCGAGTTCCTGGTGCCGCGCAACCTGACCAGGTGGGCGGCCGACATCGAGGTGCAGGCCAAGCGGACCCTGTTCGGCTCCCGGTTCGTCGTCACCGCGGGTCATGCCCACGGCCCCGCCTGTCGGCACGGATGAGGAAGCGGTCTCGAGGGGGGACATGAAGTTCGATCCAGACGCACTCGATCCGCGGTCGTGGCTGGTGGCCGCCGGACGGCCCGACCAGCCGGGCGATCCGTTGAACCAGCCCCTCGTCCCCGCCTCCAACTTCATCGCCGAGGAAACGGTGCACGGCTACTCGCGCAGCGAGGGCACCCCGCTGTGGGAGGCGTTCGAGGAGTTGATCGGCGGCCTGGAGGGGGGAACATCGGTCGCCTTCTCCTCGGGAATGGCCGCGGTAGCGGCCGTCCTGGCCCAGTTCGGCGCCGGCTCCCACCTGGTGCTCCCCGGTGACTGCTACCACGGCGTGGCCACCCTCGCCGAGGACGGTGCGAAGCGGGGGGTGTGGACGGTGTCCCGTATCGGAGTCACCGACACCGCGTCGTGGATCGACGCCGCCGCGGATGCCGACCTGGTCTGGCTGGAGTCGCCCTCGAATCCGTTGCTCGAGGTCGCCGACCTGGAGTCGATCTGTGCGGCCCCGCGCAGGCCCGGTTCGATCCTGGGGGTGGACAACACCTTCGCCACCGCGCTCAACCAGCAACCCCTCGATCTGGGAGCCGACGTGTCGATGCAGTCGGCTACCAAGCTGATCGGAGGGCACTCGGATCTGCTCACCGGAGTGGTCACCACCCGGGACCAGACGATCGTCGACCGCCTGCGCGGCCATCGCGCCATGGCCGGAGCCACCCCGGGCACGCTGGAGACCTTCCTGGCGCTGCGCGGGGCTCGAACGCTCGCCATTCGGCTGGAGCGGGCCCAGGCCAACGCCGCCGAGCTTGCCGCCCGCCTTGACGCCCACGCCGCGATCCGGCGGGTCCGCTACCCCGGCTTCGGCACCATCGTCTCCTTCGAGGTCGACGGTGATGCGGCGACGACCGAGGCGGTGTGCCGGAGCACCAACCTCATCCATCACGCCACCAGCCTCGGCGGAGTGGACACAACGATGGAGCGCCGGGCGGCCCAGGCCGGCCAGGACCACATCCCCGAGTCGCTGATCAGGATGAGCGTCGGCATCGAGGCGGTCGACGACCTGTGGGCCGATCTGGAGCAGGCGCTGCGCGCCTGACACGCCCGGTCGTGTGTGTGGTCGACCGCATATACGCGTGCCCCAGACACGAACGACGGAAGCTGCCTCAGGAGGGAGCGGCTGCTCCCCGCGGCGCGATGGGAACCGTCCGCCATCTCCCGTAGGCGACGACGGCGAGCGCGATAGCGACGATGGCGTTGGTGACGATGTTTGTGTATTCCTCGCGGCCCAGGTGCCAGAAGGCGGCGAGGACCATGATGAGGAGCAACCCGAGGGCGGCCCAAACGGTGAGCTGTGGCTGGATCCGCGTCAGGCTTGGCAGGACGAGCCCGAGCCCGCCCAGGATCTCGGCGGTGCCGGCCACGTAGTGCGCGGTGTCGGACAGGTCGTACATCCACCCAAGCTGGTCGGGGAGTCCCTCGGGCACCACGAAATGGGTCACCCCGGTGCTGAGGAAATACACACCGAGCGCCACCTGGAGGATCCACAGCAGGATGTTCACCCGGGGCACTCTACGCGGCTTGAATGCCCCCCATGACGGTCGGCTTCATCGGGCTGGGGATCATGGGATCGGGCATGGCGGCCAACCTGCTCGACGCCGGCCACGACCTGGTGGTGTGGAACCGCACCACGGATCGGATGGATCCGCTGCTCGAGGGCGGCGCAGCGGCCGGGGACTTTCCCGCCGACGTCGTCGCCCGCTCCGACATCGTGTTCCTGTGCGTGTCCGACACCCCCGACGTCGAGGCGGTCGTGGAGGGGGATGGCGGCATCCTCGAGTCGCTGCGACCCGGGGCGCTCATCGTGGATCACTCAACGATCAGCCCCGCCGCCACCCGACGGCTGGCGGCCCGTGCGGAAGAGCGTGGGGGTTCGTGGCTGGACGCACCGGTGAGCGGCGGGTCGGAGGGCGCCGCCCGGGGCACGCTCTCCATCATGGTGGGCGGTGCCGCAGAGGACCTGGAGCGGGCGCGGCCGTTCATGGAGGCCTACGGCACCACCATCACCCACGTCGGCGACGTCGGAGCCGGGCAGCTGATCAAGATCGTCAACCAGATCCTGGTGGTGATCAACGAGCTGGCGGCGAGCGAAG
>CAYQZO010000248.1:0-3671 GCA_964421925.1 uncultured Acidimicrobiaceae bacterium | reverse complement strand
AGAACGGCGATCCGGCGGCCTTTCGTTCGGTGATGGCGGCGGCCACGGCTTCCACTTCGTAGGGGAACTCGGGGATCAAGATCACGTCGGCGCCACCCGCCAGGCCGGCTCCGAGGGTCAGCCATCCCGCGTTGTGCCCCATGATCTCCACCACCATGATGCGGTGGTGGGAGTGGGCGGTGGAGTGGAGGCGGTCGACCGCCTCGGTGGCGATGCCGAGCGCAGTGTCGAAGCCGATGGAGATGTCGGTCCCGGCCACGTCGTTGTCGATGGTCTTGGGCAGGGTGACGAAGGGGAGTCCCTTGCCGACGAGTCGGTTCACGTTCTTGTGGGTGCCGCCGCCCCCGATGGCGATGAGGGCGTCGAGCTCGAGGGCGGCGGCGTTCTCCAGCATCACCGTGGTCATGTCCATCAGCTCGCCGCCGACGTCCATGCGGTGTGGCTTGTCCCGGCCGGTCCCGAGGATCGTCCCGCCCACCGTCAGGATGCCGGAGAGGGCTGCCGGGTCGAGGCGGACGAAGCGGTTCTGCATCAGCCCGCGGAACCCGTCGCGAAAGCCGACGACGCTCATGCCGTGGGTCCGGATGGCGGACTTGCCGATGGCGCGGATGGCGGCGTTGAGCCCGGGGGAGTCGCCGCCCGCGGTGAGGATGCCGATCGTCTTCGCCATGTCTCTGCCGGACGATAACTGTCGTAGCCAATGGGCCGGTTGTGTGGCACAATCCCCCGTACTGGGGAAAGGAGGTGGTCCAACTTGAGTGAAAGTTCGTATAGGACCCCGGAGGTGGCCGAGCGCTAAACGGCTACACCAGAAAGGAGTGGCCGTTTCCCCCTTCGTGGGGTAGGTGGCGACTCCAACTCGGACCACCGGGACCCGGAGACCGTGGACTGGTCCTGCCACGGCGGCGAGCGATCGCTGAAGTTCTCCGGGTCTTTTCTTATGGACGTTGACTTCGAGCTGACCGAATACGACGAGGCCGACTACGAGGCCATCGTCCGGATCACCAAGGCGATCCAGCCGGACGAGTTCATCTCCGTCCGGGATCTCTCCGAATGGGACGCAAACCAGCGCACGGCGGGAAGGCGGCTGCTGCGTTGGCAGGCGCGACGCGATGACGAGGTCATCGGGTTTGGCTCGGTGAGCCAGTCACCCTGGCTGGAACCGGACATGCCCTTCGTCAACGTCGTGGTGCATCCCGACGCTCAGCACCAGGGCGTGGGGCGCGCCTTGCTCGACCGGGTCGAGACGACCGCCGACGAGCTCGGGGCCCGGACGCTGCTGAGCTACACCGTGGAGACCCGGCCGCGGGCGATGCGGTTCCTCCAAGCTGCCGGGTACGAGGAGTACGACCGGGAGTGGCGGTCGACCCTCGACCTGGGGACGTTCGACCCCGCCGAGTGGAGCGACGCCATCGATCGGGTCACCTCCTCGGGGATCCGCATCGCCTCGGTCGCCGAGCTGCGCGAGGCGGAGCCCGACTGGGTGGGGCGGCTGCATGAGCTGTATGCCTCCGTCGAGGTCGACGTGCCCACGCCGCTCACCATCCATCCGGTTCCGGTTGCCGAGTTCGAGACCCTGAACCTGGGCCGCAGGTTGATCGACGATGGGTTTCTCGTGGCCATCGAGGGAGGCGAGTTCATCGGCCTCACCGAGCCGCAGCGGGTCGAAGACGAGCCGGAGTCGATCGCACAGGACATGACCGGCGTGGCCGCCAAGGCGCGGGGGAGGGGAATCGCCACCGCGCTCAAGGCGGCGGCGGCAACCTGGGCGAAAGATGCCGGCTACACCTCGATTCGAACCTACAACGCACAGTCCAACGCCCCGATGCTGGCGGTGAACGACAAGCTCGGCTTCGTCAGGGACCACGCCACGGTGGAGTACCGCAAGGATCGGTAGATTCGCCGCCATGGAGTGGACCGCACCCACGGTGACCTCGGAGATCGGCACGCTGCGCACCGTCATGGTGCATCGGCCGGGCATCGGCGTCTCCAGGATCACCCCGGACAACAAGGACATCCTGCTCTTCGACGACGTGCTCTGGCTGGAGCGCGCCCAGGAGGAGCACGATGAGTTCACCGGCATCCTGCGGTCCAGAGGCGTGGAGGTCCTCTACTTCGACGACCTGCTCCTCGACATTCTGGGTGACGTCGAGGTTCGCCGCCGGCTCATCGAGACCGTGGTGCCCGCGGCGCGGGTCGGCCCCCAGGTCGCCGCCGGGCTGCACGCGATGCTCAACGAGGCACCCGCCGAGCAGGTGCGGGACGTCCTGATCGGCGGCGTGCTCAAGAGCGAGCTGGAGGGCTGGGGGATCGACGATCCCTTCCCCGACCTCGGTGCCGAGCGATCGGTGTTCGAGCTGTTTCCCATGCCCAACCTGCTCTTCATGCGGGACAACGCTGCCTGGGTGGGGGAGGGGCTGGTCAACGCGGCGATGGCCACCCAGGCCAGGGCGTACGAACCGACGCTGGTGCGAGCCGTCTACGACCACCATCCCCGGTTGGCCACGGAGCGTCCCATCTGGTTCGGCGACGGGCCCGACGAGGAGTTCCCGGCGAGCATCGAGGGCGGCGACATCCTCGTGTTGTCGCCCGAGACCATCGCCGTCGGGCTCAGCGAGCGCACCCGGTCGGCGGCGGTCGAGATGCTGGCGCGGAACCTGTTCGCCGGCTCGGCGGTGCGCAACGTGGTCGCCGTCGACCTGGGGCGAAGCCGTGCCGTGATGCACCTGGACACCGTGCTCACCATGGTCGACACCAGCCTGTTCAACGTCTTCCCCGCCATTGCCGACTCGGTGACGGTGGACGTGATCCGCCCGGGAGACGGCGGGCGGCTCGAGGTCGCTGCCTACGACACATTGCTGCGTGCCCTCACCGAGACCCTGGAGGATCCGGGCCTCGAGTTCGTCCCCAAGGCCGGGGAGACCATCACCGGTCTCAGAGAACAGTGGGATGACGGGCACAACACCCTCGCCATCGAGCCGGGTGTGGTGGTCGCCTACGAGCGCAACGGGAGCACCAACGAGCGGCTGCGCAGCCACGGCGTGGAAGTGATCGAGTTCGGGGCCGGAGAGCTGGGGAGGGGTCGCGGTGGCAGCCGGTGCATGACTCAGCCCATCCTGAGAGATCCGGTAGAGCAGTAACCTCGGCCGGCTATGGCGATCATCGAAGTCAACGACCTCGTCAAGGTCTTCAACGGCGACATCCGCGCCGTCGACGGCATCACGTTCACGGTTGAAGAAGGCGAGGTGTTCGGCTTCCTCGGGCCGAACGGCGCGGGCAAGACGACCACGATCCGGATCCTGGTCACCCTCTCAACGGCCACTTCGGGCACCGCCACCGTCGAAGGCTTCGATGTCTCCGCCAACCCGCACCAGGTGCGTGGGCGCATCGGGTACGCCGCTCAGTTCATCGGCATCGACGGCGATCTCACCGGGCGGGAGAATCTCGTGCTGCAAGGCCGGCTCCACGGGATGTCGCGCCAGGAGGCAGGGGCCGAGGCGGATCATCTCCTCGAGGTCATCGACCTCACCGAAGCCGCCGACCGCCGCGCCGGGACCTTCTCGGGAGGAATGCGGCGCCGCCTCGACCTGGCCCAGGCCCTCGTGCACCGGCCCCGGCTGCTGTTACTCGACGAGCCGACGACCGGGCTCGACCCGCAGAATCGCCACGCC
>CAYQZO010000247.1:2222-3681 GCA_964421925.1 uncultured Acidimicrobiaceae bacterium | reverse complement strand
TCCTACATCCTCTCCGGTCTCGTCATCGGCCTCCTCCTCGACTGGGCGCTCGGCACCGGCCCGTGGATGACCATCCTGTGGTCGATCGCCGGGGTCGGCGTCGGGTTCTGGCGGATGTGGCAGCGCTCGGAGAGCCTGGAAGCCGAAGGCAGAGAGCGCTCCCATGGCGTCTGAGGACCGCTACGCCCCGGCCCCCGACGCCCGTCCGGTGGAGGCCATCATCGGCATCCACATCGCCAGGCGGGCCGTCTACATCGCTCCTATCCTCGCCCTGATCTTCGGGCTCACCCGGGGATGGCAGGGCGCGGTCGCCGCCCTGATCGGCGTCGGCATCGTGGTGGCCAACTTCATCCTCGGCGGTTACTTCCTGTCCTACGCGGCCCGTGTATCCCTGGGCTTGTATCATGCCGCCGCCCTGTTCGGATTCTTCATCCGGCTCGGCCTCATCACGCTTTCGATGCTGCTCATCGTCGGCGTCACCGACATCGATCGGCTCGCCCTCGGGGTGTCGGTGGTGGTCAGCTATCTGGCGCTGCTGTCCTGGGAGGCGGTGGCGGTCGTCAACGGAGCGGAAAGGGACCTCGAGTGGAGCAACTGATCCTGGCCAGCGAGGAGTGCGACCTCACCGAGGCCTCGGTGTGCGCCCCCGCCAACGTCAACGAGCTCTTCGAGTTCCGCACCCCCATCTTCGAGATCCTCGGCTTCCCCGTCACCAAGACCGTGGTCCTCATCGCCCTGGCGACGGTGATCATCATCACCCTCCTCTTCTTCGGGCTGCGCAAGCGAGCGGTCCAGCCCGGCAAGCTCCAGGTCTCGGTGGAAGCCCTCATGGGGTTCGTGCGCGACGAGGTGGCGGTCGGCATCATCGGCCCGGAGGGGATCCGCTACTACCCCTACCTGCTCGCCCTGTTCGTCTTCATCCTCACCGCCAACGTCTTCGAGGTGACGCCGTTCGTCAACTTCCCGCTCACCTCGCGGATGGCGCTGCCGCTGTTCCTCGCCCTGATGACCTACCTGATCTTCATCGCCGTCTGGCTCAAACGGCAGGGATGGCGCTACTTCGGGGAGATGATCTGGCCACCGGGCGTGCCGGTGGCGCTGAAGCCGCTGGTCGGGGTGATCGAGGTCTTCTCCATCCTGTTCATTCGCCCGTTCTCGCTGGCGGTCCGGCTCTTCGCCAACATGGTGGCCGGCCACGTCATGCTGTCGGTGCTGTTGGTGACCGGCCTGGTCTCCTTCCTCACCATCGGCGAGATCGGGCTGGCCAAGGGCCTGTTCGGCATCGGGTGGTGGGTCCTGGGCCTGGCCATCTACCTGTTCGAGGTGGTCGTCATCCTCCTCCAGGCCTACATCTTCACCTTGCTGTCCGCGGTCTACATCGAGACCTCGTACCACCCGGCTCACTAGAGATCACAGAGAAAGGGAAACAATGGAAGCGATTCAAGGCTCCCTGGCCCTC
>CAYQZO010000247.1:0-2122 GCA_964421925.1 uncultured Acidimicrobiaceae bacterium | reverse complement strand
TAGAGATCACAGAGAAAGGGAAACAATGGAAGCGATTCAAGGCTCCCTGGCCCTCATCGGCTACGGCCTTGCCGCCATCGGCCCGGGGGTCGGCATCGGCATCATCGCCGGCAACGCCGTCCAGGCCATGGCCCGCCAGCCCGAGGCCGCCGGCATGGTGAGGACCACGATGTTCCTGGGCATCGCCTTCACCGAGGCGCTTGCCCTGATCGGGTTCGTCCTCTTCTTCCTCGCCGGCTAGGGGGCAGCGACCATGTTCGTCTTGCTGACCAACCTGCTGCTGCTGGCCCAGGAGGCCGAAGAGGCCGAGGAGTCGGGCGGCATCGACCTGCTGCTCCCCGCCACCGAGGAGCTCATCGCCGGGGTGATCGCCTTTTCGATCGTGTTCTTCTTCGTGTGGAAGTGGGCGATCCCGGCGCTGAACAGCGCCCTGGAGGCCCGCCAGCAGGCGATCAACGACCAGCTCGCCGCCGCCGAGGCCGCCAAGCAGGAGGCGGAGAGCCTGCTCGCCGACTACGAGAAGCAGATGGCCGACGCCAAGGCGGAAGCCAACCGCATCGCCGAGGAGGCGCGCAACGCCGCCGACGAGGTGAAGGCCGGCATCGTGGAGCGCGCCGAGGCCGAAGCCGACCAGATCAAGGAGCGAGCCGCCGACGAGATCGCCGCCGAACGGGAGCGGGTCGCCACCGAGCTGCGCCGCCAGGTGGCCGACCTCAGCATCGACGTCGCCGAGCGGGTGACCGGGCTGGCCCTCGACGAGGACTCCCAGCGAGAGCTCGTCGACCGCTACATCGAGGAGCTCGGAGGTGTGAGCTAGCCGATGGTGACCACGGCCAACCCCGAGCGCCTCGACGGTTACGCCTCCGCGGTGGCCGGCATCGCTGCCGCCCAGGACGATCCGAAGGCGTTCACCGACGAGTTCTTCGCCGCCGCCATGGCGGTCGCCGGCAATGCGGAGCTGCGGGACACACTCGCCGACCCGGCGATCCCCACCGACCGCAAGCAGGCGGTCCTCGGCGAACTGCTCGGCGGCCGCGCCAATGAGGTGGTGGTAGCCGCCATCGAGTTCCTCGTCGCCGCCGGCCAGGCCAAGCATCTGGAAGGCATCGCCTCTCGGGTAGCGGCCATCGCCGCCCAGGAGGAGGGGTCGGTGCTCGCCGAGGTGCGCTCGGCGGTACCCCTCGACGACGCCCAGATCGCCAGGATCACCGAGGCGCTGTCCCGGGCGACCGGCAAGCAGGTGCAGGTGCGAGCCGTCACCGACCCGTCGGTCATAGGCGGGATCGTGGCCCAGGTTGGAGATACCGTCTTCGACGGATCGGTGCGGGGCCGGTTCGACGATCTACGAGAGCAGTGGGGTTAGGAACATGGCAGAGATAACGCTCGACCCGGCGGAGGTGACCGCCGCACTCCGGCAGAATTTGGAGGGATGGGAGCCCTCGGTCGGCGCCGAGACCGTCGGCTACGTCACCGCGGTGGGCGACGGGGTGGCCACCGTCTCCGGGCTCCCCACCGCCATGGCCTCCGAGCTGCTCGAGTTCCCCGGCGGCCTCATCGGCGCCGTGTTCAACCTCGACCCCGGCTCGATCGGCGCCGTGCTGATGGGCGAATCCTCCCATCTCGAGGAGGGCGACGAGGTGCGCTCCACCGGCCGGGTGCTGTCGGTGCCGGTGGGCGACGCCATGCTCGGCCGCGTCGTCGACTCCCTGGGCAGCCCAATCGACGGCAAGGGCCCGATCCAGACCACCGATCGCCGGCTCCTGGAGACCCAGGCGCCCTCGGTGGTGCAACGCCAGCCGGTGAAGGAGCCGCTGCAGACCGGGATCAAGGCCATCGACTCGATGACGCCGATCGGGCGCGGCCAGCGCCAGCTGATCATCGGCGACCGCCAGACTGGCAAGACCGCCATCGTCGTCGACACCATCATCAACCAGGCCAAGGAGGGTGTGAAGTGCATCTACGTGGCCATCGGGCAGAAGAACTCGACGGTGGCCGAGGTGGTGGACTCCCTCGCCAAGGCGGGGGCGATGGAGTACACGGTCGTGGTCAACGCCTCGGCGTCCGACCCTGCCGCCCTGCAGATGTATGCCCCCTACGCGGGCTCGGCCATCGGCCAGTACTG
>CAYQZO010000246.1:0-3682 GCA_964421925.1 uncultured Acidimicrobiaceae bacterium | reverse complement strand
AGGGGAGCCGCTCGGGTACCGAGCCCTGCAACGCCCACGCCGCCCCCACGTAGGTGACGGCCGAGAAGACGAGGATGACCGGGAACCATGCCCAGTTGGCCCCGGCGATGTCGGCGAAGTCCAGCTGCGCAAGCTGCGGGATGAGGAAGTAGAAGGCGGCACCGAGGGCCACGACGGTGAGCAGCGTCCGGGGCCTGATCCGCTCCAGCGGCTCGAACTCGATCTCCTCGAGGCCGGTCGCCGTCTTCACCGCCTCCTGAACGTCCGTATCGAGGCCCTTGGTGGCGGCGATGAGGTGGCGGACCGACGTCGACACCGCCATCGGTTGCAGGAGGGGCGCCGCGTTGCGGACCGCGTCGGGTCCGAGGACGTTCACTGCGGTGGCCACGCTGCGCTCCGGTCCTGCCCGCGCCGACAGGGCGAGCAGCAGTTCGGCGACATCGGCGGCGAGCTGGCCGTCGGAGGCGGCGAGCTGGGCGAACCCGAAGTCGATCAGCCACACCGCCCCGTCCTCGTCGACCATGATGTTTCCCGGCGCCAGGTTGCGGTGTGCGGTCCGCCGCTCGTGCAGCGCGCCCACCTCCGTCCACAGGCCGGCGAGCATCTGGTCGGTGAGCTCCTCGTCCGACAGTGCGTCGAGGGTCCGTCCATCGATCGCGTCGTAGGCAAGAAGGAAGGCATTGGGGCCGACGCCGGCGATGCAGCGCAAACGGGGGGTGCGGACGCCATCCGACAGCGTCTTCAACGCGACCACTGCTTCGTGTTCGGCGGCTCCGCGGACCGATCCGAACACACCTCCTTCGTCACCGCGCAGTCTGGCGGTTCGATAGAAGCGATACATCGCATCGGCGGCGCGCTCCTCGGCACTCATCACCTTGACGAAGATCCGGGCTCCGTCACTGGTCCGCCCGAAGTAGGGGGTCGACGCCTTCGACTCCACATCGGCCCACTCCAAACGATCGAGGCGGATCCCTGAGCCAACCAGGGCGTCGACGACGGCGCGTCCCGAGGGCCGACGATCGGGGGCGGCGAACAGCAGCAGCGTTGCGGCGCCGATCGCGTATCCGACGGCGATCACGAGAAGCCCATCGAGCGGCGCTCTCGTCCCGTCGATGGAGCGCGCCACCAGGAACACCAGGATCGTGAGCCATCCCGCCGTGCGCCAGCGGGGGCTCACCCACGGCGCAAGAACGCCGAACCCGGCGGCGAAACCGGCGAGGTACACGGCCGAGGGGAACCCCGATGCCCTCACGCAGCCGCCGATCAGCTCCGCATCATTCGCGGGCGGACAGACCCACGCCGGAGGGTCGATGGCGAGTTGAGGCTGGAACACGGAAGTCAGCTCGGCTTCGAGGATCCAGACCAGTGCGGCGGCCGCCGCCGCGGCGACGAGCACCAACAGCAGACGGCGATACCGCTGTTGCTGCAGCAGGTAGGCGACGATCAGGAGTGGCAGCAACAGTGCGGTGAGACGGATGGCGAGCGCGACCGAGACCACGATCGGCGTCGCCAGGCCACCGGCGATGCGGATGAGATCGCTCGTCGCCCCCTCGCTGAGGTCGTCGAGCCCGACCGCGAGGACAGCGAGGATCAGCGCCACGCCCCCAGCGACGAGCAGACGCAGCAGGTCGCTCGGCAAGCGGGCGTGCTTGCGCCGCTCCGGCTCGACGATCACCACATCAGCGGGCATGGGCGACGGCACCTTCGGTTCGGCCTTCATGTGCCCCACGCTATCGAGCGCGCGCGACGACCGAGCTCCTAGGCGGACGCGGCTGCCACGGGCTCCAGTCCCGTCAGGCCGAGCGCAACCAAGCGGTCGCGCACCCCGTCCAGGGTCGCAGGCGACGCTTCGGGCCACCGCCGTGCTTCGGGTCGGGTACCGGCATGGCGGAACGCCATCAAGCGAACCGGCAGCGCCGGGTCGACGTCGCGCAGGAACGCCGCCCAGCGTCGCAGCTCGCGATCGGTGTCGGTGACCCCTTCGATGACGAGCAGCCGGACCTCGAACAGCTTCCCCCGTTCGGCCAGGTACCGGATCGACGCCTTGACCCGCTCGTTGCCGGAACCGGTGAGCTCGTGGTGCAATGCCCGGCTCGCCGCCTTGAGGTCCACCATCGCCCCGTCGAGCACGGGCAGCAGCCGGTCCCACCCCGCCGCAGACAACGTCCCGTTGGTGTCGACCAGGGTGGTCAGGTGCCCAAGCCCCTCGTCGTTCTTGATGGCAGCGAGCAAGGCCGCCAGGCCGGGAAGCTGCAGGGTGGGCTCGCCGCCGGTGACGGTGACACCGCTCAGGAAGGGAGCATCGCGTCGGATGTCTTCGAGGACTTCGCCGATCGATCGCTCCTCGGCATCCGGGTCGGCGCCGGCACCCCGGCCGATCGTCGACGGGTTGTGGCAGGCCACGCAGTCGAAGTTGCACCCTTGCAGGAAGAGCACGTAGCGGTTGCCCGGGCCGTCAACGGCGCTCGACCGGGCAACCCCTGCCACCAGCAGGGTCTGATCCGTCACGGTCCTGTCGACCCCAGCCGCGGATCGGTCTCGTGGCTGATCACCCGCGGCATCCGGCTGAGCAGTCCCCAGTTCTCCACCGACTCGGCGCCGAGCACGGTGCTGTTGATGCGAGAGCCTTCCCGGCGCAGCTTCTCGATGTCGGAGAGCTTTACCATGTACCCGGTGACCCGCACCAGGTCGCACCCCTCCACGTTGAAGGTGACCTCGCGCATGCCCGTAGCGAACGCCCCCTTGGTGACGTCGACGATGGCCGCCGGGTTGTCCCGCACCGAGGCCTCCAGGGCGAAGATGTCGCTGATCCCGGATGGGAACCGCCCATGGTGGGGTGCCACAGTGAGGATGTGGTCGATCAGCTCCGGCTCCTCCCCGATCGGAACCCGGGCCCCGGCGGTCACTCCAACGTCGGTGCTGATGCCGGACTGGGCGTGGAGCGTGGCCCGGTCGTTGCGGCAGTAGGGCAGCGGCCGCCGCTCGACGAGGCCGGCGACAACCTCGACGACCCGGTGGGCGAGCTCGTCGGCCGCTGCGTCCTGCCCGTAGCGTGGACCGTCCAGGAGCCCGTTCACCAGCTCGGCGACCCCGTAGATGCCGAACATGGCGGTGAACCGCTCCGGGTCGAGCAGCCCCTCCTCGACGAGGAACGAATGCTCGTAGAAGCGGGCCTCCTCGACCAGGAACCGGATCCGCGCCTCGATGACCTCGAAGGTGACCTCGACGTGAGCTGGCAGGGTCTGCTCCAGGTAGTCGTCGAGGGTTCCGTGGTGGCGTCGCAGGCTCTCGGCCAGGTTGAGCCGGACCAGGGTGTGCGACCCGCCTCCGAGCGGCAGCGTGTTGTAGCAGCTGACCACGCCGTAGCCCTCGGGGAAGTCGAATCGAATCAACGGATCGTTGGCGATGTGGGGCTTGTTTACCGCGGCGATGCCCACCGCGGCCTCTTCGAGGAGCTCATCGGAGCTCAGCGTCGGATCCCACTTCAGCGTGAGGTTGGGCACCACCTGGGCGAGCTTCCGATCGACCCGCAGGATGGAACGGGCGATCGGGTTGTCGCTGGGCCCGATGTTGGCGTGGGCGAAGGCGTCGGGGATGGTGCGGTCGAGGAAGCGCCACAGGCGGGCGAACAGCCGGTCGAGCCGCTCCTCGGTCCACCCGTCGTCGATGAACGGGAGCAGGA
>CAYQZO010000245.1:0-3700 GCA_964421925.1 uncultured Acidimicrobiaceae bacterium | reverse complement strand
GTCAGGAGCCCCAGGAGTCACATCGTCGAACTGGCCAGGGAGGGAGGGCTCAGGATGCTGGCCTCGGGGGCGCTGGCCATCACCGCCTACGGCCTGGTCCTGCTGGCCGCCCGCCTCGGCCCGATCGGACTAGTGGCCGCCCTCCGCGAGACGTCGGTGGTGTTCGCCGCCCTCGCCGGCTGGCTCATCCTGTCCGAGCCGCTCGGCGCCCGTCGCACACTGTCGTCGCTCGGGGTCGCCGTCGGTGTGGTGCTGATTCTGGCAAATTGACCCCGACGACTAGGGAGAGCCCTCGGCGACCAGGTGCTCGTAGGTGCACTCCTCCGGGTCCTTGTCGTCCCGGAACCCCTGGAAGGATGGCGCCCGCAGCCGGCCCGCCTCGGTGAGTTGGCGGTGCTCCACCTTCGCCACCAGCTCGGGGGAGACCCAGTGGGTGGAGCGCAGCTCCGACCTGGAGCGGAGGACATCGGATGGGAACGGCGGCTCGGTCTCCCCCAGCGCTTGCAGGCGGGCGGTGATCTCCTCCAACGTGCGCTGGTCGAAGCCGGTGCCGACGTTGCCCACGTAGCGAAGTGCGCCGCCGTCGTACACGGCCATGACCAGCGAGCCGAAGCTCCCCGCCCGGTTCCCTTCGCCATCGGTCCAGCCCACGATGACGACGTCGGCGTCGTAGGTGACCTTCACCTTGAGCCACTCCCGGGAGCGGGCCCCCGGCCGGTAGCGGGAGGACAGGCGCTTGGCGACGACTCCCTCCAACCCGTGGCTCTTGGCGGCATCGAACAGCGCCACGCCGTCTCCCTCGGTCACCGGTGACAGCTGGATCTGATCCGACGGGACCACGGTCTCCTCGAGGAGCGCACGCCGCTCCCGCAGCGGGAGATCCGTGAGGTCGCGCCCATCGAGGTAGAGGAGGTCGAAGACCATGTACACCACCGGGATCTGGCGGGCCATCGCCTGCACCTGGCGCTCGTCGCGCACATGCATCCGCTGCTGCAGTCGCTGGAACGATGGGGCGCCGTCGGCGAAGGCGGCGATCTCTCCGTCGAGCATCGCCTCGAGCGCCACCAGGCGATCGTGCACCCCGACGAGTTCCGGGTAGGCCACGGTGATGTCGTGCCGGTTGCGTGAGATGAGGTGGGTCTCCTCGTTGCAAACGGCGATGGCACGGATCCCGTCCCACTTGGGCTCGAAGCCCCACTCCGGGTCGTCGAACGCCGTGCCGGTGGCGGTCGCCAGCATCGGGTCGGGCGGGGGCCGATCATCGGCGGGCGGGCGCCGGTCCTCGGACATGATGGCGAGCCACTGGTCCTTGCCATCCTTGGGCCCGGTGTGCACCAGGTGCCAGACCCCGGCGAGGCGCTCCCCGTGCAGCTCGACGGTGAGCCGCTCCTCGTTCCGATCGACCAGGTCGTAGCTGCCCTCATCGAAGATGCGCACCTCGCCTCCCCCGTACTCACCCTCGGGGATGGATCCGGTGAAGGTGGCGTAGTCGATGGGGTGGTCCTCGACGTGGATGGCGAGGTGGCGTTCGCCGCGGCGCCTGGGGAGGCCCTTGGGGACCGCCCACGACACCAGCACCGGCGTGTCACCGTTGAACATCTCCAGGCGGACATCGTGATGGAGGCGGGTTGCGTAGTGCTGCTGGATCACGAACTGCCGGCCCACCGGTGCTGCCAGCGGGTCGACGTCTTCGATATGCTCCGCAGCGGGCTCCGGGGTCTTGTCGAAGGCGCGCTTCTCGTCGTACCGGGACTCCATGTCGACACGATTCTGGTCGCCTCGGCCCCGGGACCGGATCGGCCCTTTCAGAACATCCGGCCCTGGGCGAAGCCGAGCGTCCTGGAACAGGCGGGGCAGAAGTAGACCAGCGTCCGGCCCTGGCCGAGGGGAAAGCCGGTTCCCTTGCGGTAGACCTCGTTGAGCGGCTCCTCGCAATGCGGACACAGCGGCGTCAGATCAGGCCTGTCCACGAGGGCAAACGGGGCATTCGTCGTTGTCTCTGCCATGCAGGTCCCTTTCTCGGGTAACTCCAGCATCCATCCGGGCCGAGCCGGCGTCTAGGGCCCAAGGAAAGAACCGCCAACGCCGCCCATACACTGCGACGCATGGATGAGCCAACGCCTGCGGTCTTCCTCAGCCACGGTGCGCCACCGCTGGCGGACGATCCGGTGTGGACCCGCGAGCTGGCCGAATGGGCTGGGTCGATGCCCACACCACAGTCCATCCTCATCATCTCGGCACACTGGGAGAACGACCCGATCACCGTGTCGGCCACCCGGACCGTTCCCCTCTTCTACGACTTCTGGGGGTTTCCCGAGCGCTACTACCAGGTGCAGTATCCCGCACCGGGGGCACCGGACCTGGCCGAGGAGGTCGAGGCCTTGCTCGGGGACGCCGGCCACGAGGTGCAGCGGGACGAGGAGCGGGGCCTCGACCACGGGGCGTACGTACCACTCAAAGAGATGTATCCCGACGCAGACATTCCGGTGCTCCAGCTGTCGCTGCCGACCCTCGACCCTGCCCGGCTCTTCGACACCGGGCGCCGGCTGGCCCCGCTGCGCGACCAGGGCGTGCTCATCGTGGGAAGCGGGTTCAGCACGCACAACCTGCGGGAGATGAACTGGCACGCCGGCCCAGACGGGCACCCGCCGAACTGGTCGATGGAGTTCGACGACTGGCTGGGCCAGCAAATAGAGAGCCGCAACGTCGATGCGCTGATCGAGTTCGAACACTCGGCTCCTGCGGCGAATCTGGCCCACCCCCGCACCGAGCACTTCGCGCCGCTGTTCGTGGCGCTTGGAGCCGCCGCCGACCAGGGGCTCGAGTCGACCACACCGGTGAGGGGATTCTGGTTCGGCCTGTCCAAGCGGTCGGTCCAGTTCGCCTGAGCCCCGTCGGTTGCCTCAGCGCCAGCCGAGCTCGGGTGCCACGTGGGTCAGGATGTTGTCGAGCACGTGGGCGTTGTAGTCCACACCGAGCTGGTTGGGTACCGTGAGCAGCAGGGTGTCCGCAGCCGCGATCGCCTCGTCGTGGGACAGCTGCCCCACCAACACGTCGGGCTCGGCGGCGTAGGAGCGGCCGAAGATCGCCCGGGTCTGCTCGTCGATCATGCCGATCTGGTCGCTCGAACTGCGGTCGCGTCCGAAGTAGCGCCGGTCCTCTTCGCTGGTGAGTGCGAAGATGCTGCGGCTCACCGAGACGCGGGGCTCACGGGCGTGGCCGGCCGCCTTCCACGCCTTACGGTACGCCTCGATCTGCGTGCGCTGCTGGACGTGGAACGGCTCCCCCGTCTCGTCGAACTTGAGGGTCGACGACTGCAGGTTCATCCCGAGTTCGGCGGCCCACACGGCGGTGGAGTTCGAGCCCGATCCCCACCAGATGCGGTCCCTCAGCCCCTCGGAGTAGGGCTCGACCCGGAGCAGGCCGGGTGGGTTGGCGAACATCGGCCGCGGGCTCGGCTCGGCGAAGCCCTCTCCTTGGAGAACCTCGAGCAGCACTTCGGTGCGCTTCCGCGCCATGTCGGCGTCGGTGTCGCCCTCGGCCGGTTCGTACCCGAAGTAGCGCCAGCCGTCGACCACTTGCTCCGGTGAGCCCCGGCTGATGCCGAGCTGGAGGCGCCCGCCCGAGATCAGATCGGCAGCACCCGCGTCCTCGGCGAAATACAGCGGGTTCTCGTATCGCATGTCGATGACGGCGGTCC
>CAYQZO010000244.1:0-3731 GCA_964421925.1 uncultured Acidimicrobiaceae bacterium | reverse complement strand
GTGTCCAGAGCATCCCAGCTCTCCTGGCCGAGGTAGCCGGCAAAGGCACCTTTGGTCTCGTCCGAGAGTGCGCTGTCCGCCCAGGCGTGCCCGAGCTCGTGACGGATGACCGCCGTGCCCACCTGGAACATGCAGACCAGATTCTGGCCACGGTCGAAGGATCCGTGGATACGCTCATCATCCGGGGTGGGACAGGTGAAGTCGATGGTGAGACCGGGGGGCAGCGGCAGGCCTGCGGTTTCAAACTCGGCGACGGCCTCCTCAGCGAAAGCGATCTGCTCGGGACTGCCGATGATCGCCACCGGGGTCCCCGTACCGGGGGATCCAGCGGCAACGGCCAGGAGCGCTGCGGCCACCCAGACCCGGGACCGTCCACTTCGCATGGTGCGCCTCCATCTGCGTGCTGGAGGCGACAGTCCGAAAAGCGGCTCGGAAGACGCGAAGAACGGCTCGGAAAACGCTCGGAACGGGGAGATCCGGGAGGTCGCCCGGGGTGGTTCCGAGCCTTTTCCGAGCGGCCTATTGGACGATCCGTCGACCGATCGAGAGCACCGCCAGAAGGGCGTGGCACGACGGTGAGGTGACGCGTATGGTTGAAGGCGTGCAGTACCAGGTGCTCGGCGCCCTGTCAGCACGGTCCGACGGCGACCCCGTCGTGCTTGGGGGGCCCCGGCAGCGCCTTGTGCTCGCCCTCCTCCTGGTCGAGACCGGCGAGACGGTCTCGGTCGATCGCCTCATCGATGGGATCTGGGGGGAGCGCCAGCCCGAGCAGGCCCGCCACACGCTCCAGGCCTATGTCTCAGAGCTCCGCCGGGTCTTGGACGACGGGATCGAGTGGGCCGGCCACGGCTACCGCCTCGATGCGACCGCCGACCAGGTCGACGCCCATCGCTTCGAGCGGCTGGCAGGGGAGGGACGGGCGGCACTCGACCGCGACCCCTCCACGGCGGCGTCGCTCCTCAAGGAGAGCCTCGACCTGTGGCACGGCGATCCCTTCGCCGACCTGACCTACGCCGAGGGACTCCAATCCGAGATACGGCGCCTCAAGCAGCTGCGCCTCGAAGCCCTGGAGGACCGCATCGAGGCCGAGCTGAGAGGGGGCGGCCATCGACTCGTGGTGGAGGAGCTGGAGGTGCTCACCCGGGAGCATCCGTTGGATGAGCGCCTCGCCGGCCAGCTGATGCTCGCCCTGTACCGATCGGGGCGCCAGGTCGAGGCGGTGCGGGCCTTCGACCGGATCAGAGCCAGCCTGGTGGACGGGATGGGCCTGGAGCCGTCACCGGATCTCAACCAGCTCCTCCAGCGAATCCTCGAGCAGGACGACGAGTTGAAGACGCTCCCCGAGGCCGAGCGCTACTCGGTCCCCGTACCCGGCTCGACCGACTTCGTGCGCGGGTTCGAGCTGCGAGAGACGCTCGGTGAGGGTCGAGCGAGCGTTGTCTACCGGGCCTACCAGCCTTCGGTGGGGCGGGAGGTCGCGGTCAAGAAGATCGATGCCGGCGTAGCCAGCGATCCCGCCTTCATCCGGAACTTCGAGTCGCAGGCACAGGCGATCTCACGCCTCGAGCATCCCCACATCCTCTCCCTCTACGACTTCTGGCGGGACTCGGGTGGGACCTATGTGGTGATGCCCTTGATGGAAGGCGGGAACCTCGAAGATGCCGTCGAGACCGGGCCGCTCTCCTTGCCTACCGCGATGAAGCTGCTCGAAGGAGTCGGCTCGGCGCTTGCTTACGCCCATCGTCGAGGCGTCATCCACGGCAGCGTCACTCCGAGCAATGTGCTGCTCGACGCCGAAGGCAACGTCTACCTGTCCGACTTCTTCGGCGAGCCGGTCACGGAGTGGACCGACCTCTATCAACTGGGCCTCCTCGCCGAGCATCTGTTGGGTGGCCGGGAGGACGTGCCTCCCGGCGTCGGTGCGGTGATCACCAGGGCTACGTCCGAGGACCCCGATGATCGGTTCGTCAGGGTCGACGAGTTCGTTCGTCCGCTGCGCCGTGCCGTGGGCGCCGACGTGGTCGGGCTCGCCGGCACCGAGCCCGGTGATGAACCCACCCGCAATCCCTACAAGGGATTGCGGGCATTCCAGGAGGCCGACGCCGCCGACTTCTTCGGACGCGAGGACGCCCTGGCCGGTCTGGTGGACGCGGTCCGGGCTCATTCGCTGGTTGCCGTGGTGGGGCCGAGCGGCAGCGGCAAGTCGAGTCTGGTCAGGGCCGGTCTGATTCCGGCGCTTCGTTCGGGCGCCGTCGCCGGCTCAGAAGCCTGGCTCGTCACCGACATGTTCCCCGGCGCCTACCCGTTCGAGGAGCTGCTCAACGCCGTACGCAGTATCGCAAGCGCTCCGCAGGACGTTTCCTTCGAGGACCTCACCCGCGACACCCGGGGGATGCTCAGAGCGATCAAAGCCAGCGTTCCCGACGAGCGCACCACGGTCCTGCTGGTCATCGACCAGTTCGAGGAAGTCTTCTCCATGGTGACCGATGCCGACACCCGGAGGTTGTTCCTGGAGAGTCTGGTCGAGGCGACACGCGAGTCGGACGGCCGTATCCGGACGCTGATCACGCTCCGGGCCGACTTCTTCGATCGCCCGCTCGAGTACCACCGGTTCGGCGAGCTGCTGGAATCGGGTCTGGTCTCACTTGGCATGCCGTCTCCCGAAGGGCTTGCCCGCGCCGTCAGCGGACCGGCGCACAACGCCGACCTCGACCTGGAGCCAGGACTCGCCGCCGAGATCGTCCACGACGTCGAACGCCAGCCCGGCGGCTTGCCGCTGTTCCAGCATGCGCTGGCCGAACTGTTCGAGGAGCGGGAGGGAGGGCTGCTCACCGTCGCCGGCTATTACCGGACCGGCGGTGTGCTCGGGGCGCTGGGCAGGCGGGCCGAGGACCTCTACCGGTCCCTCGGGGAGTCGGAGCAGGCGGCCGCCGAGCAGATCTTCCTCCGTCTGGTCACCGTCGACGAGACCAGCGAGGACACCCGGCGACGGGTGCGGCGGAGTGAGCTGGCCGATCTCGACTTCCCGCCCCCGGTCCTCGACTCGGTGCTGCAATCCTTCGGGGGCCACCGGCTCCTCTCCTTCGATCACGACCCGGTCACCCGTGAGCCCACCGTCGAGGTGGCGCACGAGGCGCTCCTCACCAGGTGGGAGCGGCTCGAGGGGTGGATCGACGACCGGCGCCACGACCTTGTCATTCGTCGCCGTCTCCAGGCGGCGCTACGGGACTTCGACGACTCCGGCGGCGAGACGGGCTTCCTGCTCTCTGAGGGCCGCCTCGATCACTTCGAATCGTGGGCCACGGCGACCACGCTCGACCTCACCGGCCCGGAGCGGGAGCTCCTCAACTCGAGTCGTGCAGAGGAGGATGCCCGTCGGGCCCGGGGCCGGAGGCGGCGACGGGGCGTCATCGTCGGTCTCAGCGCCGTCGCCCTGGTCGCGGTCGTTCTGGCTTCGCTGTTCCTGATCCAACGGAACCGCGCCGAGCTCGGGGAGCGGACGGCACAGGTTCAGCGGCTGACGGCGCATGCCCGGCTCAACATCGAGCAGGATCCCGGTCTCGCCCTGCTCCTGGCGGCCGAGGCGGTGGAGGCAAGCAGCGAGCTGGGCGAGGAGGTCGCAGGGGAGGCGCTGTCGACCATCCATGCGGTGCTGTTGAGCGGGTATGCGCCGAGGAGAATCGACGGTGGAGGCAACGTGGTGTGGATCCCGGGCGCCGCAGAGGAGGGGA
>CAYQZO010000243.1:0-3740 GCA_964421925.1 uncultured Acidimicrobiaceae bacterium | reverse complement strand
TCGGGGTCGGCGTCGTCCATGACGATCACCGCGTTGTTGCCGCCGAGCTCGAGCAGGGAGCGGCCGAGCCGCTTGGCGACCGCGGTTCCCACCTTCTCGCCCATGTTGCACGATCCGGTCGCCGAGATCAGCGGGAGGCGCTTGTCGTTGATGAGGGTGTCGCCGATCTCAGCGCCGCCGCCCACCACCAGGTTGAACACTCCCTCGAAGCCGCTGCCCTCCATCACCTGCTGGGCGAGGCGGGTGGTGGCGATGGCGGCGAGCGGCACCTTCGATGACGGCTTCCACACGACGGTGTCTCCGCACACCGCGGCGATGGTGGAGTTCCACGACCACACCGCCACCGGGAAGTTGAACGCCGAGATGACTCCGATGGGGCCGAGCGGGTGCCATTGCTCGTACATGCGGTGCCGGGGCCGCTCGGAGGCGATGGTCAGCCCGTAGAGCTGGCGGGACAGCCCAACGGCGAAGTCGCAGATGTCGATCATCTCCTGAACCTCGCCCTCGCCCTCGGCCTTGATCTTCCCCATCTCCAGGGCGACGAGGGCGCCGAGGGGCTCCTTGTACTCACTCAGCATCTCCCCGAAGGCACGCACGTAGTGCCCGCGCTCGGGAGCGGGGACCATCCTCCACTCCTCGAAGGTGTCGACCGACGAGGTGACCACCGTGTCGTAGTCGTCGAGGTTGGCTCGCACCACGGTGCCGATCGTCTCTCCAGTCGTCGGGTTCTCCACCTCGAGCGCGGTGCCACCGGTGTCGATCCAGCCCCCGCCGTAGGCGCCGGGATTGGTGTCTTCGAGGCCGAGGGCAGCAAAGATCGAGTCGCGGTTCATCGGAAAGCCTCCTGAGATCTCAACCGGGAACGGTAGTGAAGTCGCGAGTCACGAGTGACTCGCGACTCATCTGGCTGCGATCACCTAGATCTCCACCTTGAACCCGCCGGGGAGAGCGGCGGCCTGCACGGTCGACCGGGCGGGCCGGGAGTCGCCCAGGTACTGGTCGTAGACCCCGTTGACCAGGGGGTAATCGGCCATGTCGTCCAGGAAGATCGTGGTCTTGACGATGTCGGCATAGCCGAGACCAACGTCGTTGAGGGCGAGCCCGACGTTGCGCATGATGCGGTGGGTCTGCTCCTCGACGTCGCCGTGGAGCGGCTCGTTGGAGTCCGGGTCGATGGACACCTGACCGGAGAAGAAGACGAACCCGCTGGCCTCGGTGGCGACGCTGTAGGGGCCGATCGGGCGCGGAACGCTCGGGACCTCGTGGATCTGCTTTGGCATCGAACCTCCTGTGAAGGAGGCGAGGCTACCGCTTGCCGCAGGTGCAGTGGTGGCCGGTCTCGTTGGGGTTTTCGATGGCGAAACCCGAGCCCTGCAAGCCGTCATCGCGGTAGTCGATGGTGGCCCCGACGAGGCGGGGGACGCTGGCCTCGTCGACGACGAGCTTCACCGCACCGAAGTCGGTGACGGTGTCGGTGTCTTCGACCAGGGTGTCGAAGCGCATGTCGTAGCGGAAGCCGGCGCAACCACCCGGGATGGCCATCAGACGCAGGACGAGGTCGGTCTCCTCCTGTTCGGCGAGCAGCTCACCGACCTTGCTCACAGCCGTGTCGGTCAGCGCAACAGGGGTATTGGTCCGCTCGTCCAGGGTCGTCATGTAACAGGCCTCCTCACAGGGCTGGGTACCGAGTATATCCACTATCGGCATGTGAGGAATACCCCCTGAACCGTCGATACCATCCGACCATGAGGCGAGGCGAAGCCGAGCCGGGGCCCGAGCGGCCCGCTGCGAAGCAGCAAGAGCGGAAAACACAGCCCCACCCGGGCGAAAGACACGAGTGATGGTTCACAGAGCTGATATCGAGGCCGCGCTGCGAGGGGTCATCGACCCCGAGCTCCACGCCGACATCGTCGAGCTCGGCATGGTCCACGACGTGGGCATCGACGGCGGCGACGTCTCCGTCGGGATCGCGCTCACCATCGCCGCCTGCCCGATGCGCGACCAGATCGAGGACGACGTGGTGCGCAAGGTGCGGGCGCTCCCGGGAGTCGACTCAGTGTCCACGCACGTGGTGGCCATGACCCAGGAGCAGCGCTCTGCGCTCATGGAGCGGGCCCGGCTGTGGGCGCGGGAGAACTCGGAGCCGACCATGGTGAGCCCGACCACCCGGGTCCTCGCGGTGTCGAGCGGCAAGGGCGGGGTGGGCAAGTCGTCGGTGAGCGTCAACCTGGCGCTCGCCATCGCCGAGCTCGACTATCCGACCGGTGTCCTCGACGCCGACATCTGGGGGTTCTCCGTCCCGCGCATGCTCGGCATCACCGGAGAGCGGCTGATGGCGGGTGCCGACCGCAAGATCGAGCCCATCGACTCCTACGGCCTGGACGTGGTCAGCACCGGGCTGCTCCTCGACGACGAGGAGACCGCCTTGATGTGGCGGGGCCTGATGCTGTCCAAGGCGCTCGAGCAGTTCCTCACCGACGTCGCCTGGGATCAGGGGCTGCAGTACCTCGTCATCGACATGCCCCCCGGGACCGGCGACGTGCAGATGGCCCTGGCCAGGATGCTCCCCCAGGCGGAGATGATCGTGGTCACCACCCCGCAGCGGGCCGCGCAGAAGGTGGCGGCCCGAGTCGCCGACATGGCGCGCCGCTCCCACATGCCGATCGTGGGGGTGATCGAGAACATGTCCGGGTTCACCACCGAGGACGGGCGTCACTACGACCTGTTCGGGAGCGGTGGCGGCCGCGAGCTCGCCGACAGCCTCGCCGTGCCCTTGCTCGGCCAGGTTCCTCTCGACCCGGCGGTCGTCGACGGAGGCGATGACGGGATGCCCGTCGTCGCCCAGGAGGAGCCGGGCCCCGCCGCCGACGCCTTTCGCGACATCGCCAAACGGGTGGTCGAGCTGGTGCCTCCCGCCGAGCTCGACACCTGCTCGGCGCGGATCGCGGTACTGGAGGAGCAGCTGAAGGCGCTGGGCTGAGCCCAGCGCAGCTGCCAGCTGCCAGCTACCAGCTACCAGCCCGATAACCGCCGTCGGCCTCCACGACCGCACCGTCATCGATCAGCTTCACCAGTTGCACCTTCAACTGGTGCGTTGCCGCCGGACGCAGCGCCTCGGGGATGTCGACGTACACCGCATCGACGATGTCGTCGATCGTGGCGGCTCCGGCCGCGACCGCCTCGGTGATCTGGCGCTCCCGCTCCAGGCGGTGCTCGATGTAGTCCTCGATGGCGGCGCCGGCATCGTCGATGGTGGCGCCGTGACCCGGCTCCAGCCGGGACACACCCAGGTCGCGCACCAGGTAGAGCGAGTCCAGATAGGCGGCAGCGCCTTCGATCACCACCGTGGATCCCTCCATGATGTGATCTCCGGTGAAGAGCAGGTCTCCGAGCCGGAAGCACAGGTGGTCCGCCGTGTGTCCCGGGGTGTGCACCGCGAGCAGCCCTGTGGATCCCACGGGAACGACCTCGCCGTCGGCGACCCGAATGTCCGGATGAAACTCGGGACCGGGCTCATATCCGTACACCGGGACGTCGAGCTCGGCGGCGAGCCGGTTGGCGAGCGGGGCGTGGTCCGGGTGGGTATGGGTGGCCACCACCCCCACCGGAGTGCGGTCGATGGTGGCGAGGAGGATGGCCTCGAGGTGGGACTCGATCACCGGACCCGGGTCGAGGACGAGCAGCTCGCCGTCCTCCTCGATGAGGTAGGTGTTGGTGCCGGGTCCGGTGTAGATCGAAGG
>CAYQZO010000242.1:333-3744 GCA_964421925.1 uncultured Acidimicrobiaceae bacterium | reverse complement strand
CGGGCGGCTACGGTGCCGCCCGACATGTCGCTCCGATCTTGTCTGGTCGCGCTCGCCGTGGTCGCCGCGGCGTGCAGCGGCACCGAGAGCACGACCACGACGACGCTGCCCGCTCCATCGGGTGAGAGCGCAACGGCGACCTTCGTCCTCGATGGTGACTCGTTCGAAGCCGTGGTCGATGGTCGAGCCGACGAGGTGCGCCTTCTCGGGATCAACGCGCCCGAGGGCGACGAGTGCTTCGGCGACGAGGCCCGGGAGGCGCTGATCTCCCAGATCGAAGGGGAGGAGCTCATCCTGGTCCGCTGGTCCGACGAGGATCGCGACCAGTTCGACCGTCTCCTCCGCTACGTCTACGTGCCCTCCAGACAGACCTACGTGAACGAGTCGATGCTGTTTCACGGCTACGCCATCAGCCTGCAGAGCGGCCACGACTTCGAGGATGGCTATTACGAGATCAACCAGGACGCAGCAGCGGAGCAGGCGGGGCTGTGGGATCCGGAGGCGTGCGGACCGTCACAGGGCCAGGACGTCCGCGTCGACTGGGTGGAGTGGGACCCGCCGGGTGATGACGGCGAGGCGCTCAACGACGAGTACGTCGAGATCGTCCACCACGGCGACCAGGCCGTCGACCTCTCTGGATGGGTGTTGCGCGACGAGTCCTCAGCCAACCGATACGCGTTCGATCGATCCCTCGAGGCAGGCGATCGGATGGTGGTGCACACCGGTTGCGGTGATGACCAGGGCGAGGATGTCTACTGGTGCGCCGAGCAGCCGATCTGGTCGAACGGGGGCGACACGGCATTGCTCCAGGACACCTACGGCAACGTGGTGGCGTGGTTCACCTATCGGGGCAGGCCCTAGCCCTGGTTGATGGTGACGCACGCCATGTTCAGCGTCTCGGTCGTCCCGCAGTCGGCGACCGCGATGAAACTGGTGAGGTCTGCGTTCGACCAAGACGCGCTGCGCTGCAGCTGCCCGTTGAGATCCACCTCCGCCGTCTGGGTCTGCCACTCCTCGCCGGTGTCGGTGGTCCACGCGTCGTAGAAGGCGACGATCTCGTCGTACCGGTCGCCGGCATAGGTGATCGAGGCGAACGCCGAGCCCCCGGTCGTGCCCGCGGTGCCGACCTCGCCCCCCGCCGGGACGGGGATGCTGAGCTCGTCGGGCAGATCGACGTCCGAACCGATGGCGAACGAGCCGTCGTCGGTCTCGACGTTGACGGTGACGTCGTCTCCATCCCCTGAGATCTCCACCTCTGCGTTGTCGCCGAGGCCTTCCTCGATGATCTGCTCGGCGACCTCATCGCTCGGGCTACAGGCGGCGACGGCGAACAGCAGCACGACGATCAGAGCAAGGTGCTTCATGCATTCCCCCCAACAGGTCCTGGATGCGATCCACTCTACCGGCTGCGACGGCCCGTTCTGTGGGCCGGTAACAACGCCAGGTGTCGGTACCAGCCCTGGGTTGCCATCTACAACGCCACCGGCTCCGGCGTCGTCGACACGATGGGGCCGTCTTCAGTGATGAGGACGGTGTGCTCGAAGTGGGCCGAAAGCGACCCGTCGGCGGTGACCACCGTCCAGCCGTCGTCGAGGACCTTGGTCTCGGAGGTTCCCAGGTTGAACATCGGCTCGATGGCGAGCGCCATCCCGGTCTTCACCTTGAGCCCGCGCTTGGGCGTCCCGTAGTTGGGGACGTTCGGCGCCTCGTGCATCTGGCGCCCGATGCCGTGCCCGACGTATTCGCGCACCACGCCGTAGCCGTGCGGTTCGGCCGTTGCCTGGACGGCGTAGCCGATGTCACCGAGGCGCTTTCCCACCCGGGCCTGGCGAAGGCCGTTCCACAGCGCGTCTTCGGTGACGTCGAGCAACTTCTGCACCTGGTCGGCCACCTCGCCCACCGCAACGGTGAAGGCGGCGTCGCCGTGCCAGCCCTCGTAGATGGCGCCGGCGTCGATCGAGATGACATCGCCCTCGCTGAGGGCGTAGTCGTCGGGGATGCCGTGGACGATGGCGCTGTTCGGGGAGGTGCAGATCGTTGCCGGGAATCCGTGGTAGCCGAGGAACGACGGCCGGCAGTCGTGCGCCTTGATCACCTCGGCTGCGATGGCGTCGAGTGCTGCGGTGGTCACCCCGGGCCGGATGGCGGCGCGTACCGCCTCGTGGACCGCGGCCACGCAGCGCCCGGCGACCAGCATCTTGTCGAAGTCGGCTCCGGTCTTGGTGGTCAACACCTTGCCGCCCATCGTCATACCAACGACCTCACAACCCCGCAGAACACGTCGTCGATCGTGCCATTCCCATCCACTTCGATGACCCGGTCGTCATAGTGGGCGATCAGCGGTTCGGTCTCCTCCCGATATACGTCGAAGCGACGGCGGATGGTCTCCTCGTTGTCGTCGGCTCGATCCTCTTCGGCGGCCCGTTTGAGGAGGCGCTCGACCACGGCTTCCTGATCGACGTCGAGGAGGACGGCGACCTCGATGGCGTCGGCGCCGACCGCGGCATCGAGTGCCTCGGCCTGAGTCTCGTTGCGGGGGAACCCGTCCAGCAGGTAGCCGCAGGCGGCATCGTCCCTGGCGAGCCGCTCTTCCACCATCGCCACCACGAGGTCGTCGGGGACGAGGTCGCCGGCGGCCATGATCGCCTCCGCCTTCTTGCCGAGGTCGGTGCCTTCGGCAACGGCCTCGCGCAACATCGCACCGGTGGAGATGTGGGGAACGCCGAGCGCCTTGGCGAGGAGGGCGGCCTGGGTTCCCTTACCGGCACCCGGTGGCCCGAGAAACAGAACTCTTCTCCCCACTCAGAAGCCCCCTCTGTCGCCTCCGGCGACATCTCCCCCGCCGGAGGCGGGGGAGACCCAGAATCGCCTCAAGACAAGAACCCCTCGTAGTTCCGCATCATCAGCTGGGACTCGACCTGCTTCATCGTCTCCAGCGCAACGCCGGCGACGATGATGATGGACACCCCGGACAGGCCCACCGGGACGTTCCAGATCCAGCCAAGGATCGAGGGAAGCACGGTGACCACCGCCAGATACATGGCGCCGGGGAAGGTGATCCGGCTCAGCACATAGGCGAGGTACTCCTCGGTGGCCCTACCGGGGCGGATGCCGGGGATGTAGCCGCCCTGACGCTGCAGCATGTCGGCCTGCCGGTTCGGGTCGAACTGGATGGCGGTATAGAAGTAGGTGAAGAACACCACGAGGAGCGCCAGCAGTCCGATGTACCACAGGCTCGGGGAGAAGCCGCCGCCGGTCGTGGAGAGCAGGTGGGTGTTGATCCAATCGCGGATCGCGTTGCCCCAGCCGGTCGGGGGCAGCACCGAGGCGAGCAGGGCGGGGAAGTACATGATCGAGGTGGCGAAGATCACCGGGATCACTCCGGCCATGTTGACCTTCATCGGGATGTCG
>CAYQZO010000242.1:0-323 GCA_964421925.1 uncultured Acidimicrobiaceae bacterium | reverse complement strand
CTGTAGTGCTTCTTTAAACGCAACCGCTTTTGCGGCGATCACCCCGCACCCGTTTGGAGAACTGGACCGGTATGCGCCGTTGCCCTTGCTCGATGAACAGGATGCCGATGGTCAGCAGCACCATCACTGCCACGATGAAGATGAACACCCCGGTCGACGAGCTCGCCTGCAGGATGCCGAGCTGGGACGGGATCTGAGAGATGATCGAGACGAAGATGAGCAGCGACATGCCGTTGCCGATGCCCCGCTGGGTGATGAGCTCACCGAGCCACATCAGCAGGGCGGTCCCGGCGGTCATGGTCATGACGATGATCACCACGTTG
>CAYQZO010000241.1:0-3787 GCA_964421925.1 uncultured Acidimicrobiaceae bacterium | reverse complement strand
AGGAGTCAATCCGCTCGGTCCTCAGGAGCCGGGAGCTGCTGCGCCGCCTCGACGTAGTTGGTCTGCGCCTCGGCGAGGCCGCCGACGCACTCTCCGACGCCATGCTGAAGCGGAGTTACTGACCCGCCGGCGGGCTGGCCGCTTGGGGGCTACGCATTGAGGCTTTCGGCCCTTCCCGGCGTATGCGGCCGTCATACGCTATCCGAAGGCGACGGCCACAACGGCTGGCTCGCCTTGTTGAGGAGGTACCGCCCGTGCTGCCCCGTCGTCACACTCTGATCGCATTCGTCCTCATCGCGCTGGCCGCCGGGTGCGGTGGCTCCGGGGCCACCACATCGACCAGTTCGACGACCACGACCTCCCCGTCGTCGACCACGACCTCAACCACCACGGCCACCACCGTGCCGGAGACGACCACCTCGGCTCCCGGCGAGCCGCTGCTCCTGCTGCCGAGCGTGTCCGAGTTCGGACCCGGGTGGTCCCAGGTGCTCTACATCCCCTACGGACCGGGGGAGGAGGAGCTGGGCACCGCCCCCGGCGGTGACGCCGGCACCCTCGAACTCGGGCCGGACTACGGTGCCCAGGCCGCCGACGGGAGCTGGTGGATCCTGGACGCCGCCAAGCTGCGCCTCGCCCACTACGCCGAGGATGGCTCCTACCTGGGGGCGGTGGCGATGAAGCCGGAACACCTCGCCCAGGGCCAGTACTTCCAGTTCCAGCTCCCGCACATCCTCGACGACGGCACCCTGGTGGCACAGAACATGGGTGGCGACATCACCACCCTGCTCCTGATGGAGGACGGCGACACCCGGGTCGTGACGGTGCCGGTCGGGTTCGGCAGCCGGTTCGACGACGGATCCTCGCTGTTCGGGTTCGCCGGCGAGGGCCGGGAGCGGACCCGGGTCGATCCGCACACCGGGTCCGCCGAGACGGTGGAGTGGTTCCTCACCAGGGCGGGCACCCGCTTCGGGATGGAGATCCGCGGCGATGAGCTGACCATCGAGCTCCCCGACGCCCCCGACGCTCCGACCCTGACCTACCGGCTCGCCTACGCCGACGACCCCACCGTCCCCGCCTATGGCTTGCTCGAAGCGGCCAGCGGCGCCGACGGCACCCTCTTCCTCTACATCATCGGCGGCACCGACAGCGGCGTGGGCGGCCAGCTCGCCGGGTTCTTCACGGTGTCCCCCGACGGGACGGTCTCTCCGGTGGAGCCCACCCGGGACCCGTTCACGTCGGCGGATCCGGGAAGCCCCGGCCAGCTCGGCGTGCGCCCGGGGACCGGGAGTCCGTGGATCATGATCATCGACACCGACGGGGTGCGGGTCTTCGGTCGCAGCTGAGCGCCCGCTGCCCCGAAGGCACCGGTGACAGGCGGCGGCTAGTCACCCTCTCGGGTAGCTTGGTGGTGATGGCCAAGCTTCCGAGCGGCAACCTGACGTTCGTCTTCACCGACGTGGAGGGATCGACCCGGATGTGGGATGCGTCTCCGGACGCAGCGGCGCAGACCATGGCACTCCACGACCGGTTCATGCGGCGATCGATCGACGAGTGGAACGGGACCTTCGTCAAGGGAACCGGTGACGGGATCTTGGCAGTCTTCGCCTCGGCGGCAGATGCGCTCAGTGGTGCAGTCGAGTTCCAACTCGCCTGGAGCGAAGATGCCGATCTCGAGGGTCGTCCCAGGGTGCGTGTGGCGTTGCACACCGGGCCCGCCGTCGTTCGCAGGGACGACTACTACGGGCTGGCACCGACCGAGTGCGCCCGGGTGCTGTCGGCGATCCACGGCGGCCAGGTGTGCCTCACCGAGGAGACGTCGCTGGCGATCGGCGATGCCGCCCTTCCCGGCGTCGAATTGCACGATCTCGGCGAGCATCGCCTTCGCGGCATTGCCCAGCCCGTGAGGATCTATCAGGCGACCCATCCACGGCTTCCCGCCGAGTTCCCTCCGTTGCGGGCCGTTGAGGCGTTCCGACACAATCTGCCCCCGTCACTCACCAGTTTCGTCGGCCGGACGGTCGAACTCACCGAGGCGCAGAAGCTCCTGCGCACCTCGCGCACACTCACCATCGTCGGTGCGGGTGGAGCCGGCAAGAGCCGCCTCGCCCTCGAGGTGGCCTCGACCGCCGTCGACGACTTCCCCGACGGAGTCTGGCTCGTCGAGCTCGCCCCGCTGCGGGATCCGGGGCTGATTGCTAGAACCATCGGCGGCGCGCTCGGCGTACCCGAAGAACCGGGCAGAGACGATCTGGAGTCCCTGGTGGGGCGGCTCGTCGACCAGGAGCTGCTGCTGGTACTCGACAACTGCGATCACCTCGTGGCCGCCATCGCGGACAGCGTCCGCCGCGTCGTCACCGAGTGCCCTCGCGTCAGGATCATCGCCACCAGCCGACAACGGCTGGCGGTGGCGGGTGAGACCACGTTGAAGCTCGCCCCGATGACCGTCCCGGCGCTGGAGGATCTCGACAATCTCGAACAGGTCGCGGCCGCCGACTCGGTGCAGCTGTTCCTCGACCGCGCCAAGCTCGCCGACCCGGCGTTTGCCCTGACAGCGCAGAACTGTCACCACGTCGGCCAGATCTGCCGGGTCGTCGATGGTCTCCCGCTGGCCATCGAACTCGCCGCGGGAAGGGTCGCCGGCCTGGCCCCCGAAGAGATCGCATCCCGGCTCACCGAACAGATCGGGATGCTCACCGGTGGCACGGGTCAACCTCGACACCAGACGCTGGAGCAGGCGCTCGAATGGAGCTTCAGCACGCTCGGTCCCCGCGACCGCGACCTCTTCGCCGATCTCTCGGTGTTTCGCGGGGGCTTCCAGCTCGATGCGGCGGAGCGGGTGTGCCACGTCGCTTCGCTCAGCGAGTGTGTACAAGGCGTGAGCGATCTCGTCGACAAGTCGATGCTCACGCGGGACCACGCGTCGGGGCGTTACCGGTTCCTCGAACCCATCCGTCTCTATGCCCGCGGCAAGCTCGCAGCCACCGAGCGGGAAGCCGAACTGCGGGAGGGGCACGCCGCCTACTTCGCCGAGCTGATCGGAATGGAGGCCGCAGAGTCTCCAGCCGACCACGCCGCCTGGATGGACCGACTGTCTGCGGAGCACGACAACGTCCGAGCCGCCCTGAGCTGGAGCCTCGACGCGGGCAGCCCGGATCTGGCGCTGCGCATCGTTGGCGGGATCTGGCCATTCTGGAAGCACGCCGGGCACGTCGCCGAAGGCAGGGGCTGGCTCGATCGCTCGATCACCGCCGCGAAGAACGCGGATCCGAGAAGCCTCGAGAAAGCACTGCTCGGGGCCGGCGACCTCGCCGCCACCCAGGACGATCGAGCGGCCGCAGAGCAGTACTTCACCCGCGCTCTGGAGCTCGCTGAAGCACGAGGAGATGACGTCGCAGCAACCACCGCGGTGGGCAAGATGGCCAGCTTGCCGCACCGCGCCGGCGACCTTCCCGAAGCGACGCGACGATTCGAGGCTGCGTTGGAGCGGGCTCGGCGGGGAGGCGATCTGCCCCAAACCGCCTCGATTCTCGCCAGCCTTGCGCTGTTGAAGGAAGACCAGGGGCTCCACGCCGAAGCCGAGCAGCATGCCGCGGAGGGATTGAGCTTGAGAAGGAAGACCGACGATCGCTATGCCGTCTCCGACGCCTTGCTGACCGTGGGTGAGATGTCGATCAACCGGGGCCGGTACGATGAGGCGCGCCTCGCCATCGATGAGGCGCTCGCCATCGCCGTCGACTCGGGTTTCCAGGACGTCAGCGCGTGGGCGACGGCGTACCTGGGGAAGATC
>CAYQZO010000240.1:0-3806 GCA_964421925.1 uncultured Acidimicrobiaceae bacterium | reverse complement strand
GGGACGTCGAGCTCACCGTGCTCCTCGACGCACTGGAACGCACCGTGGGCACCGAGACCACCCAGCTGGTGACGATCATCGGCGAGCCGGGGGCCGGCAAGAGCCGGCTGCTCCACGAGTTCAAGGCGGTTCTCGACGCCAGACCGGACACCGTGTGGTGGAAGCAGGGGCGGTGCCTCCCCTACGGCGAAGGCATCACCTTCTGGGCGCTGAGCGAGATCGTCAAGGCCCAGGCAGGAATCCTGGAAACCGACTCAAAGGCCGACACCGACCACAAGCTTCGCCACGCGGTCGGGGTCGAGATCGACGATCCTGCCCAAGCAGAGTGGGTCGCCTCCCGCCTCGCCTTGCTGGCGGGCGGCGGCGAAGCCCTGAAGGTCGAGCAGGGCGAGCTGTTCTCGGCGTGGCTGCGCTTCTTCGAGGGAATGGCCCAACGCCACCCGTTGATCCTGGTGGTCGAGGACATCCACTGGGCGGATGACTCCCTCCTCGAGTTCCTGGAGTACCTTGCGGAGTGGGCGGTCGATGTCCCCATCCTGCTGGTGGCGGCGGCCCGGCCCGAGCTGCTCACCGCCCGCTCCGGCTGGGGCGGCGGCATCCGCAACGCCGCCACCGTCAGCCTCAACCCGCTCGCCAACGACGAAGCTGCGACCCTGCTCTCCGCGCTCCTCGACCGAGCCGTGCTCCCCGCCGATACCCAGCAGCACATCCTGGATCAAGCCGGCGGCAACCCCCTGTACGTGACCGAGTTCGTGCGCCTCGCCGCCGATTCCGACCTGCTCGACGACACCGGCCGCATGGGGGAGCTTGCCTTGCCCGACTCGGTGCAGGCGATCATCGCCGCCCGGCTCGACCTGCTCGGCGCCCATGAGAAGGAGCTGCTCCAGGCGGCGGCCGTCATGGGGAAGGTGTTCTGGTCCGGAGCTCTGGCCGCGCTGCGGCCCGCCGCCCACTCCCCGGCGTCCCTGCGCGAGCTCATGCGCCGCGAGTTGATCCGGCCCATCCGCGACCCGTCGATGCAGGGCCAGGACGAGTACGCCTTCGTCCACGCTCTGGTACGCGACGTCGCCTACGGCCAGCTGGCCCGCCAGGATCGCGCTGCGCTCCACCAGGCGGCGGCCACCTGGATCGAGGCCGTCAGCGGGGACCGCGCCCTCGACGTGGCCGAGCTGCTCGCTTATCACCTCGGTGAGGCCATGGCGCTGAGTACGGAGCCCGATCCTGAGCTGCGGGTGCGGGCGTATCGAGCCTTGATGCGAGCCGGCGAGCGCTCTCGCGAGCTAAACGCCCGGCGCGGTGCTGCGTACTACCTGCAGGCTGCCGACATCGCCGAACAGCCAGCCGAGCGCGCCGAAGCGCTGCTGTGGGCGGGACGGCTCGACCAAGAGGACGCCGACAAGGCCATCGCCTGGACCGAGCAGGCCCTCGCCCTCTATCGCGACGCCGGCGACCTTGAAGGCCAGGCCGTCGCCCAGGTCGAGCTCTCCGGATGGGAGTGGTGGCGCGGCGATACCGACAGTTCCTTCGAACACGTCCTCGAGACGGTCCACCTGCTCCAGGATCGCCCCGACTCCGAGGCCAAGGCCAAGGTGTTGGTGGCATACATGAGCCGGCTCAACTTGCGTGGCCTACCCGACGAGACGGTGGCGGTCGCCGACGAGGCCGGTCCGGTGGTTCGGGCCCATGGCTCGACGGAAGAACAGATCAGATTCCTCTCCATCCTGGGAAGCGTCCGTGGTGACGACGGCGTCGATGACATGGTTACCGCGATGGGCATCGCCGACGACCGCAACTTCACCCTGCAGATGATCTCGGTCCGCAACAACCTGGCAACCAGCCTGGTGTACCTGCGGTCTCCGGCGGATGCGCTCCGCCTCATCGACGAAGCGATCGAGCTTTCCGATGAACGGGGCCTCCCCGCCTCCGGGGAGTGGGCCCGGCTCACCAAGTCGGAGATCCTCATGTGGAGCGGCGATTGGGATGCGGCCATCGACCTCGCCGAGGCGGTCATCCGGGCGGACGACGAACGCGGCGGGAGCCAGGCCGGGTTGAGCACTCGCACCGTGCGGGAGACGATCACCTTCCACCGGCACGGGCGGGTCAGCAACGAGTGGGCGGGCATTTTGGAGCAGGGACGGGCCGTCGGCGACAGCCAGGTGATCGCCCCGCTGCTTTCCCTCGGGGCCTCGGTCGCCTACGCCAACGGTGATCGCAGCGAGGTCCGCTCCCTTGCCGACGAGTACCCGCAGGCGGTGACCGACCCCGACTATCGCGCCGGCTACCTTCCCTGGATCAGCGGGCCGTTGGCCGAGCTCGGCGACGCCGAGCGCATCGCAGCGCTACTGGAGCCCTCCGTGTCGACCGGGGCCATTCTCGAGGTCGGCCGGGCGCGGTCCGAGGGCCACCTCGCCCTTGCCCGCGGCGATACCGCGGAAGCCGCGGAGCGGTTTCTCCAGGCGGTGACGATCGCCGAGCGGTTCGAACGCCCGGTCGACGCCCTCCTCGCCCGGATCGAGGCGGCCCGCGTCCTCGACGACGAGCGGATCGACGATGTCGTCGCCGAGGCCCTCCGCGGCGCCGAGGCCCTGGACGCCCCCTGGCTGATCGCCCAGCTCAATGACATCGCGGGCTCGGACCTCGGCGACGCCGCCCGGGCCTAGCCGAACCGTAGGCTGGTAGTTACACGGAGCGTCGCTACCAACCCTGGGTTCGCAGCAACACAGAGCGTCGCTACGGGCCCACGGTTCGGGCGGCCACCGCCTCCACCTCGAGCTCGACCTTCCAGGCGGGGTCGATCAAAGCGGCGACGACGACCATGGTCGCCGCCGGAGCGGCCTCACCGAAGAGCTCGCGGTGGGCACGGCCGACGTCGTCGGCGTCGGCCGCGTCGGTGATGTACATGCGGGTGCGCACGACGTCGGCCGCCGTCGCCCCGAGCTCCTCGAGGGCGGCCACCGCGATCGCTCCGCAGCGCAGCATCTGCTCGTAGGCGGTGGCGGCAACGGACTCGCCGTCGGGCGGGATGGGAGCCGTGCCCGCGATCTCGATCCGATCGCCGCGGCGAACTCCGCGGGAAAACCCGTACCGATCTTCGTATGGTGACCCCGAGCGAGCGCGCATCGACGCAACTTACCGCCATGGCAGGCACCGAGTTCACCCGGCACAGCTACCAGAGAGTGGCCTGGATCTACCAAGCGCTCGCCGGAATGTTCTCCTGGGGAAACATCCGCAAGGTCAAAGCGTCCCAGATTCGCTACCTGGAGCCCGGCGACCGCGTCCTCTACCCCGGAGCGGGCAGCGGCGAAGACGCCGTCCTCGCCGCCAGGGCCGGAGCCCGGGTGACGGTTCTCGACCTGGCCCCGGCCATGGTGGAGCGGACCAGGCGTGCGTTCGCTCGAGCCCGGGTCGACGGGGAGTTCGTGGTGGGCGATTTCATGGAGCACCAACCCGTGGAGCCGTACGACGCGGTCGCCGCCAACTTCTTCCTCAACGTCTTTCCGGAACCCCTGATGCCGACGGTGCTCGCCCGCGTCGCCCACATCGTCCGCCCCGGCGGCAAGGTGCTCATCGGTGACGTCGCCCCGCCCGAGGGCGGTCGCATAGCCAGGGCGTTCCAGCACGTCTACGCCTTCCTGGGAAACATCGGCTTCTGGGCGATCGGGCTCGCCCCCCGGGCCGGCCCGCTCGACTACCCGAAGTACCTGGACGGCGCCGGGCTCGACCTCGTCGCGATCCACGACTTCCGGTTGCTCCCCTTTGCCCCGCCGTCGTATCGCAGCTACGTCACCCGCAAGCGCTGATCGCTC
>CAYQZO010000239.1:0-3835 GCA_964421925.1 uncultured Acidimicrobiaceae bacterium | reverse complement strand
CGTCGTGGTGGCGTAATCGTGGATGGGGGGCACGTAACCCGGTGGCGCGACGCACCCGCTCGAGGGTTGGTGACAGACGTTGCCCTCCAGGATCCGCCACCCGAAGTTGGCTCCCGCGTGGTTGGGGCCGATGGCGTCCAGCTCCTCCCGGGTGCTCTGGCCGACATCACCGATGTAGAGGTCGCCGGTCGCCGGATCGAACGACATTCGCCACGGGTTGCGCAGGCCGCGTGCCCAGATCTCGTCTCGTCCGGCCACGCCCTTGTACGGGTTGCCGTCGGGGATGCCATAGGGGGACCCGCTGTCCACGTCGATGCGCAGGATCTTGCCAAGCAGCGTGCCGGTGGACTGGGCGTTGTTGTCCGGGTCGTGCTGCTTGCCGCCGTCGCCTACCGCGATGTACAGGTAGCCGTCGGAGCCGAAGGCGATGGCGCCGCCGTTGTGGTTGCTCCGTGGCTCGGGGATGGTGAGCAGGTGCCGGTAGCTGGCCGGGTTGGCCACGTTGGGGTTGGCCGAGACCTGGAACTCGACGATGTGGACGTCACCCGGGCTGGAGAAGCGGTCGATGTAGTCGAGGTAGAACTTGCCGTTGCTGGCGTAGTCGGGATGGAACGCCATGCCGAGTAGCCCCTGCTCGCCTCCGGATCGGATGAGGTTGAGTCCGGAGGGCCCCACGTCGAGGAACCGGCCGAGGTAGGCGCCGGTGATGCGGTCGAACATCTCGATCTCGCCATCGACCTCGACGACGAACACCCGGTCGTCGCCGCTCGGCGCCGTCACGTACACCGGACCGGATACCCCGGTGATGAAGTCCTCGTCCAGCACGATCTCGGGCGCAGCGAGCGCCGGTGCCGCGGTGACGACGAGCAGCAGCAGCGTGGCGGTGAAGACGGGGATCCTGGCCATAGGTCGGGTATCGGCCATTCAAGCGGGCCCGCTGAATTACGCCGCCTAGCCTCCCGCCGGTGTCACAGACGGTCGGCATCCGGTTCACCAAGTGGGGGGACGAGCCCCACTGGTCCTTCGACATGTTCCGGCTCGGGGAAGACGAGCACGGGGTGTGGCTGTGGGCGCCCGCCGGCACCGCGCTGCAACGAGGCGATGACGAGCCCACCACCTTCCGCAACCTGGCGGTGAAGGTGATCACCGACGGGTGGTGGACGGCCATCTTCAACGACGGTGCGGATCGCACCTACGACCTGTATGTGGACATCGCCACCCCGGCGCACTGGGAGGGCGACACGGTCCACCTGGTCGACCTCGACCTCGACGTGGCCCGGCGCAAGAACGGGGGCGTCGAGATCCACGACGAGGACGAGTTCGAGCTCCACCGGGTGCGCTACGGCTACCCGGACCACATCATCGACAAGGCACGGACCGAAACCGCCCGGATCGCTGCCGCGGTGGAGCGACGGGACGAGCCGTTCGGAGAGGTCTTCGGCGCCTGGCTCGAGGAGGCGCGTGGACGCTGACGCCCTGGTCCGGTTCGTGGCCGGCGAGCTCGGCGCCCGGGCCGACCCGGAGAAGGCGGCCGGCATGGCCGCCTACATGAAGACCGACCAGCCCTTCTACGGGGTGCAGAAGCCGGGGCGCACCGAGGTGTTCAACGAGGTGATCGAGCGCTTCCCGCCCGCCGACCGCGCCGAGTACCGCACGGCGGTGCTCGCCCTGTGGGCCCGGCCCCACCGCGAGGAGCAGTACATGGCCCTGGGCTACGCCCGGGCCTTCCCCCGGTACGTCACGCTGTCATCGGTGCCGCTCTACCGGCGCCTGATCGTGTCCGGTGCGTGGTGGGACTTCGTCGACGAGACGGCCGTGAATCTGGTGGGCCGGGTGCTTGCCAGCCAGCGAGACCGGATGACCCCGAAGGTGCGAGCATGGATCGACGACGACGACCTGTGGCTGCGCCGGACCTCGATCATCGCCCAGCTCAAGCACAAGGAGGACACCGACGAGTCCCTCCTCTTCGACGCCTGCGCGGCCCGCATGCACGAGACCGAGTTCTTCATCCGCAAAGCGATCGGATGGGCGCTTCGCGAGTACGCCAAGACCGACCCGGATGCGGTACGCGCCTTCGTCACCGCCAACCGCGACCAGCTCTCGACGTTGTCGTATCGGGAGGCGACGAAGCATCTCTGACGGCGATCTGGTCTCCCCCGCGTAGCGGGGGAGACGCGGTGAGGGAGATCTGGTCTCCCCCGCGTAGCGGGGGAGACGCGGCGAACCCGGAGGGTTCGTCCGCAGAGGGGGCTCCTTCGAAATGACCGCTAAACCGGTCCGGCCCGTCCGCTCGGCCAGTAGATGACGCGCACCTGCCATCCGACGTCGGCGACCGGCACCGGACCGATGGTCCGGCTGTCGCCCGAAGACAGGCCGCGGTTGTCGCCGAGCAGGAACACGGAGTCCCCGTCGAGGGCGACCTCGAGATCGGGGCGTGTCGGTCCGTGCGCCCAGGGCTCGGCCAGAGTCGCGCCGTCGATGTGCACCTGGCCGTTGGCCACGGTGAGACGTTCCCCGGGGAGCCCGACCACCCGCTTGACCAGCGAGGCGTCGTTGGCGATCGAGAACACGACGATGTCGCCGCGAGCGGGTTGCCCGCGGCGCCGGGTCGCAAGCACCCAGTCGCCCGGCTCGAGCGCAGGCCGCATCGACGCCTCGGCGATGGTGAAGCGCCTGGTCAGGCCGGCTGCAGCGGTGGCTGCCGCGGCAACGGCTCCGATGCCGGCGGCGAGCAGGGTCCGTTTTCTCACGCGCCCGACATTCTCCTAGCGTTCCCGCCGTGAGTGATGAACAGCGCGCCATGTGGGACGCTCGCTACGCCGAGTCCGATGCGGTGTGGGGGGTCGCAGCCAACCGGGCGCTCGTGGAGCTGGCGGGTGACCTTCCCCCCGGCCGCGCCCTCGACCTCGGCAGCGGTCAGGGGAGGAACTCCTTCTGGCTGGCTCAGCAGGGCCACACCGTCACCGGCCTCGATCTGTCGCCCATCGCCGTCGAGCAGGCGAACCGCATTGCCGCCGAGCACGGGCTGGATGCCACCTTCGAGGCCGTCGACCTCACCCGGTGGGAGCCGGCAGGCGAGACCTGGGATCTCGTCGTCCTCGCCTACCTGCAGCTTCCCGACCAGGCGCGGCGGGCGGTGCACTGTGCGGCGGCGCGGGCGCTCGCCCCGGGCGGACGCCTCATCCTGATCGCCCACCACCTGGACAACCTGGAGGACGGGGTGGGTGGGCCGCCCCGCCCCGATGTGCTGTTCACCGAACAACAGATCGCCGCCGACTTCGCCGACCTCGCCATCGAGCGAAACGAGAAGGTCCTCCGTACCACCGACGAGGGCGACGCCATCGACATCGTGCTGGTGGCGACCCGGTAGTGTCGAAGCCAAGCTGACCCGAGGGAGGATGCTCATGCTCGCCAAGTTGCTAGCGCCCCGCCACGTTGCGCACGCCCATTGCGACCTGTTCTGCGGTGTGTACGACCCGGCCCAGGCGATGATCGAGGCGTACTCGTGCCTGAAGAGCGCCGAGAAGTACCACGCCTCCGATGACGAGGTGTTCCGGGCCCGGGCGATCGCCATCAAGGAGGAACGCGCCGAGCTGGTCAAGCACCATCTGTGGGTGCTGTGGACCGACTTCTTTGAGCCGAAGCACGTCGAGGAGTTCCCCGAGCTCCACGACCTGTTCTTCCGGGCGACCAAGGCGGCGGGCGACGCCAAGAAGTCGATGGACCCGGCGGTGTCCCAGGGCCTGATCGACCTCATCGGGGAGATCTCCGACGTCTTCTGGAAGACCGAGAAGGCCAAGGGCGCCGGCGTCTACCCACCGGCGGCCTAGGTCTT
>CAYQZO010000238.1:0-3837 GCA_964421925.1 uncultured Acidimicrobiaceae bacterium | reverse complement strand
ATCTCGCTTGCCGCGGTCTCCGAGACGGTGGCTCAGGGAATGCTCGTGCTCTTCTTCTACTCGCTCGGTCTCGGCATCCCCTTCCTGATCACCTCCCTACTGCTGGCCAAAGCGTTCTCGGCCTTCGACTGGATCAAGCGCTATCTGACGCCGATCACGGTGGCCTCCGGGGTGCTGCTCGCCGCCTTCGGGGTCGTGATGGTGACCGGCAATCTCGGCCAGCTCAACAGCTTCTTCTACGACCTGATGGCCCGCCTCGGCCTGGAGGGACTCGCCGAGGTGTGAGGGCGCCAGCCTCTACGCTGGTTCGGTGCGCCCTTCCGTGAGCGAAGCAGAGTTCGTCGCCCTCGCCGCCGACCACAACGTGGTCCCGGTCGCCATCGAGGTGCTCGGGGACCGGGACACGCCGGTGTCGGTGTTCGAGAAGCTCGTCGGAGACGCCGACGGCTTCCTGCTCGAGTCCGTGGAGCAGGGCGAGCGCTGGGCGCGCTGGTCCTTCGTGGGCTGGGATCCGGCGTTCACGCTGCGGTCCGAAGCGGGCACGTCGACGGTCGAAGGCGCCGACATCCCGCTCCCGGACGGCGATCCGCTCACCGTGCTCGAGACCGTCCTCGCCCGCTACCGGACCCCGGCACAGGCGGGGCTGGGCACGGTGCCGCCGCTGCACGGGGGTGCGGTCGGCTACCTCGGCTACGACGCCGTCCGCTACATCGAACACCTCCCCGACGCGCCGAAAGACGACCGGCAGCTGCCGGAGATGGTGTGGCAGTTCACCGGCGGGCTCGCCGCCATCGACTCGTTGCGCGACTCGGTGATGCTGATCCGCAACGTCTTCGTCGGTGAGGATCCCACGGCCCAGTATCAGCAGGCGCTCGCCGCACTCGAGGCCGATGCGGCTCGGCTCGGCGAGGCGGTGGCGACGCGGGCGGGGGAGCGGCGGGTGCTAGACGAGCCGGCCCCGGCCGAGGCCAACATCACGCGCGGCGCGTTCGAGGACGCGGTGCGCGCCTGCATCGCGTACATCAATGCCGGCGACGCCTTCCAGATCGTGCCCTCGATCCGGTTTGCCGCGGATTTTGCGGGTGATCCCTTTGCCGTGTACCGGGCGCTCCGGCTCATCAACCCCTCGCCCTTCATGTACTTCCTGCGCGACGGATCGCTCTCCATCGCCGGCTCGTCACCCGAGCTGATGACCAGGGTGCGGGACGGGATGGTGTACAGCAGGCCCATCGCCGGGACCCGGCCCCGGGGATCGACCCCGGAGGAGGACGCCCGCCTCGAGGCGGATCTGCTCAGCGACGAGAAGGAACGCGCAGAGCACGTCATGCTCGTCGACCTCGGCCGCAACGATGTGGGCCGGGTGAGCGACTACGGGTCGGTGAACGTCGACGAGCTGATGGTGGTCGAGCGCTACTCCCACGTGATGCATATCGTCTCCGGCGTGTCCGGTCACCTGCGCCGCGGGGTGGGGCCCGTCGACGTCCTGCGCGCCACCTTCCCCCATGGGACGGTCACCGGCGCCCCCAAGGTGCGGGCGATGGAAATCATCGACGAGCTGGAGACCACGGCGCGTGGTCCCTATGCGGGTGCCATCGGCTACCTCGACTTCTCCGGGAATGTCGACACCGCCATCGGGCTGCGCACCATGATCAGCGACGGGAACACGGCGTGGGTGCAGGCGGGTGCCGGCATCGTCGCCGACAGCGACCCGGCCGCCGAGTACGAAGAGTGCGTAGCCAAAGCGAGCGCGGTGTTGGTCGCCATCGCCACCGCAGAGCGCCTTTGAGGCGACGCCGGATCCTCGCCGCGACCGCGATGGCCCTTCTCCTCGTCGGCTGTGCCGATCCCCTGCAGGACAAGTTCGGATCCGACCTCTATGACGCCGGATGCGCCCATTGCCACGGATCGGATCTGTCCGGCGGGACCGGCCCCGACATCGGCCCGGGCTCGAACGCTCACCTCGAGCTGACCGATCAGCAGCTCTTCGACGTGATCGGCGTCGGTCCGGGCCGAATGCCCGGCTTCGGCAGGCGCCTCACCGACGCCCAGATCGACAGCGTGGTCGACTACCTCAGGCAGCAGCAGGGCCGGAAGGCGACGCTGCCGGCTGCCAGCCGCCAGCTACAAGTACTGTCGCGGCATGCTCGAAGCGATTCTCGTCGACGCCCGGCGTCGTGCCCGGCGGGCAAGGGCAGATGCCGCCGAGTTCCAAGAGCTCGCCCTATCCCGGCCGGCCGCCCGGCCGTTTGCCGCCGGGCTCGGGCCACGGGCGATCGTCGGCGAGATCAAACGCCGCTCGCCTTCGGCGGGTTCGCTCGCCCCGGACCTCGACGCCGTCGCCCAGGCGAAGCGATACCAGACGGCGGGCGCCGCAGCGGTGAGCGTACTCACCGACCCGGACCACTTCGACGGTCGCCTCGACGACCTGCGCATGGTTGCGGAGAGCGTGTCGATTCCCGTGCTGCGCAAGGACTTCCTTCTCGACGAGGCCCAGGTTTGGGAGTCCAGGGCTGCCGGCGCCGACGCCGTGCTCCTCATCGCGGCGGTTCTCGGTGACCACCTCGGGCGCATGGTTGCGGTGGCCGGCGAGGCGGGGATGGACGCTCTTGTGGAGGTCCACACCGGCGCCGAGGCGGCGGCGGCGGAGGAGGTCGGCGCCGGCCTGGTCGGGGTGAACAATCGCGACCTGCATACGTTCGTGACCGACCTCGGCGTCGCCGAGGCGCTTGCGCCCGCGGTTCAGCGGGCAGGCGTCGTGACCGTGGCCGAGAGCGGAGTCTCCGACCCGGCCGGGGCCGCCCGGATGTGGGCGCTGGGGTACGACGCAATCCTGGTGGGCGAGGCCCTGGTCACCGCCGAGGATCCCGAAGCACTCCTCCTCTCCCTGGCCCGATCATGACCTGGGTCAAGGTGTGCGGGCTGCGCCGGGAGGCAGAGGTCGCCGCCGCCGTCGAGGCGGGAGCGGATGCGGTGGGCTTCGTCCTCGCCGAGGGCTCGCCCCGCCGGCTCTCGGTGGAGCAGGCGGCGTCGCTGATGGCCCACGTGCCCGCCTTGAGGATCCTGGTGACCAAAGACTGGGATCCGGACGCCGCCGAGGCTGCCATGGAGGCGACCGGAGCAGACGGCATCCAGGCCCACGGTGACCACGCTGGAGCCGTTGCCGCCGCTGCGGCGCGACGAGGCTGGCTCGTTCTCCGTCCTGTGTCGATGGCCACCGACCCGCCCCGGCCCGATCCGGCGGCGATCCCCGACGACCAGATCCCGCTCCTCGATGCCTCCGAGGGGAGCGGTACCGCCTTCGATTGGGCGCGGGCCGGCGACATCGGGCGGCGTTTCGTGCTCGCCGGCGGCCTCACCCCGGACAACGTCGCCGCGGCGATCGCCACGGTCCGGCCCTGGGGAGTGGATGCTTCGAGCGGCCTCGAGGCATCCCGAGGGGTCAAGGACATCGGTAGGGTCGTGGCCTTCGTCGAGGAGGCAAAGAAGGCATGACCGGCCCGCCCGATCAGAGCGGCAGGTTCGGCGACTACGGGGGCCGGTACGCCCCCGAGACGCTCATGCCCGCGCTCGCCGAGCTCGAAGACGCCTTCATCGAGGCGTGGTCCGATGACGCCTTCCGCAGCCGGCTCGACGACCTGCTCGAGCACTTCGTGGGCAGGCCCACCCCGATGTATCACGCCGAGCGGCTCTCCGCCGAGCTCGGCGTCGATATCTGGCTGAAGCGCGAGGATCTGGCGCACACCGGCGCCCACAAGATCAACAACACGGTCGGCCAGGCGCTGCTGGCGGTCCGGATGGGCAAGCCGCGGGTGATCGCCGAGACCGGCGCCGGCCAGC
>CAYQZO010000237.1:0-3844 GCA_964421925.1 uncultured Acidimicrobiaceae bacterium | reverse complement strand
GGGTGGGGCCGTCCCTGGCGGCGGGCGGGACCGACCTGCGCATCGAGGTCACCGTCGGCCACCGCATCCAGCTCGTCTCCGCCCGGGTGCGCCCGCTCCCCTTCTACGACCCTCCGCACCGGACCGCATGAGACGCCGCTACGACGCCATCGTGATCGGCGGGGGCCACAACGGCCTGGTGAACGCCGCCTACCTCGCCAGGGCCGGATTCGACACGCTCGTGCTGGAGCGGCGGGACGTCGTCGGGGGCGCAGCCATCACCGAGGAGCTCTACCCGGGGTTCTCCTTCACCACCTTCTCCTACGCACTCAGCTTGATCCGGCCCGACATCGTCCAGGAGCTCGACCTGGCCGCCCACGGGTTCATGACCCTGCCCATGCCCCACAGCTTCGCACCGATGGAGGACGGCGACTACCTGCTCACCGGCCCCGACAAGTACGCCAACCACCGGGAGGTCGCCCGCCACTCGGTGCGGGACGCCGATCGGCTCGACGAGTACGAGCACCTGCTCGACATGGTGGTCCAGGCGGTGAAGCCGCTCATGGACTCGGTGCCCCCCAATCTGCTGAGCAAGGACCCGGAGGAGCTCGCCCGGCTGGCCGCGGTAGGACAGCACCTGGGCAGCCAGGACCCCCGCGTCCTCCACGAGCTGGTTCGCTTCCTCACCGGCAGCGCTGCAGACGTCCTCGACGGGTACTTCGAGTCCGACATCCTGAAGGGGCTGCTCGCCTCCTCCGGGATCATCGGCAGCCACGTGGGGCCTCGGTCCCAGGGATCCGGCCTCGTCCTCCTCTATCACCGCCTCGGCGAGTACGACGGCATGTTCGGCACCTGGGGGTTCCACAAGGGCGGCACCGGCGGGTTCACCCAGGTGCTTGCCCGCGCCGCCGAGGCCCTCGGTGCCGAGGTCGTCACCGGCGCCGAAGTCGAGGCGGTGATCACCCGCAACGGGAAGGCCTCCGGGGTCGCCCTCGCCGACGGCACCGAGATCGATGCCGAGGTGGTGGTGAGCGCCCTCGACCCGCGGCGCACCTTCTTCGACCTCGTGGACCGCGCCGAGCTGCCCGCCGAGTTGGTGGACGGCGTGGAGCGGATGAAGTTCACCGGGGTGGCGTCGAAAGTCAACTTCGCACTCGACGGGCTCCCGGTCTATCCGGGCCTTGACGGCGACGAGCACCTCCGGGGCTTTGTCAACATTGCTCCCTCCCTGGACTACCTGGAACGGGCGTTCGACGAGTCCAAGTACGGCTGGTACAGCTCGCAGCCCTACATCGACGGATGCGTCCAGTCCGTGGTCGACCCGGACATGGCCCCGCCCGGGAAACACGTGATGTCGTGCTTCGTCCAGTACACGCCGTACCGCCTGCGGGAGGGCGACTGGGATACGGAGCGAGACCGCCTCGGCGACACCGTGCAGGCCACCCTGGAGCGGTACTTCCCCGGCTTCGGTGACCTCGTCCTGCACCGGGAGGTGGTCACCCCGCTCGACATCGAACGCACGGTGGGACTCACCGGAGGCGACATCTTCGGAGGGGCGCTGCTGGCGCCCCAGATGTACTTCTTCCGCCCGGCACCGGGCTGGAATCAGTACCGCACCCCCATCGCCGGGTACTACCAGTGCGGCTCCGGCACCCACCCCGGCGGATGCGTGACCGGCGCCCCGGGCAAGCTGGCGGCGACCCAGGTGATCGCCGATCGCGCCGCCGCCGGATAGTCGCGAACCCAGGGTTCTAGAGCTTCTATGTGGCGCTGTGGGCCCGCAGAACGAGAGAGGGTGGCGTGCCCGGCGAACCCAGGGTTCCAGAGCTTCTATATGGCGCTGTGGGCCCGCAGAACGTGGTTGGGCCAGCCGCGCCCGCGCCTACCCGCCGAGCTCGGGGATCCGCCGCTGCATCTCGGCCCACTCGGCATCACCGAGCCCGGCGAGCATGCCGGTGAGCCCGGCGTAGACGTCGTCGGGGAGGATGTTGCCCAGGAACCGGATCATCCCCTCCCGGTCGTCCGGGCTCTGGCCCCGGTACATGAAGGCGACGAGCTGGCCCATCAGCTCTGGCTCGACGAGCCCGGCCATGGCGCCGGCGATCTCAGCCTGCTCCTCGACGTCGAACTCGTCTTCGAGGTGCGGGATGAGCAACTCGTTCTCCTTGGAGATGTGGAGCCGCATGTGCTCGTGGAGGGCAACGCTCTCCCGCCACAACCGGCGGGCATGCTCCTTGCGAGCCCCGTTGCCGTCGGCCGTCCCCAGACCGGTGAAGGCTTCCTCGATGCCGACGAAGACGTGGTCGTCGAAATCGTCGTGGTCGTAGAAGAAGGTCTCGGCAACGAAGGCGATGCGCTCGTTGAGGGCGGGGAACAGCACCTCCTCCTCGGTTAGCTCGTGCTTCTTGGCTGCGGTGTTGAACCACGACATCCGCTCGGCGAGGGCGGCGATCTCGTCGCCGTCGTCGCGGTTGAGCTCCTTTGCCGCCACCTCCAGGTCGGCGACCTCGCGCAGGATCGCATCGTGGACGTACAGGTACATCTGCATCGGGCCGGCCATCGGGCTCCTCTCCGCCGGGGAGGAGCAATGTACCCGTCATGTACCCGTCGTCTTTGCGTCACCCAGAATGTGGGAACATTCCGGTGACCCCGAAAGGAGCCACCATGGGGACCGCAGGACTGTTCAACTGGGTCGACCTCAGCACCACCGACCGCGAGGCCGCCGTCGACTTCTACACCAAGCTGTTCGGTTGGACCGCAGAGGACCAGCCCGCAGGCGAGTCGCAGGTCTACACGATCTTCTCCAAGGACGGCATGGAGGTCGCCGGCGGGGGCGAGTACCCGCCCGAGCAGGCCGGGACGCCGCCCGCATGGACGCCGTACGTCACGGTGGACGACGTCGACGAGACCGCCGCCAGGGTGGCCGAAGCCGGCGGGTCGACAATGGTGGAGCCCATGGACGTCATGGACGCCGGGCGCACGGCCATGTTCGTCGACTCGACCGGGGTGCCCTTTGCGGTATGGCAGGATGGCAACCACACCGGCGCCGAGCTGAAGAACGCGCCCGACTCGCTGACCTGGGTCGAGCTTGCGTCCGGGGACATCGCCGCCTCCACCAAGTTCTACAACGAGGTCTTCGGATGGGGCTCGCAGACCGCGCCCATGGGCGACAGCGGCGAGTACACGCTGTTCCTCCTCGGCGATCAGCAGGCCGCCGGCGGCTACGCCAAGGAGGGCGTCCTCCCCGACGAGGTCCCGCCCCACTGGCTCCCCTACTTCGCGGTGGCCGACATCGACGCGTTCGTGGAGAAGGCCAACGAGCTCGGGGGCACCGCCAGCGGCGTGATGGAAACCGACGAGGCGGGCCGGTTCACCATCGTCAACGACCCGCAGGGCGCCGTGTTCGGAGCGATCCAGGAATCCATGTAGGCACCGGGCCCGGGCACATCCGGGCATAACTGGAGCCTGTGACCGGTTACGGTCTCGTCATGCCTGCAGTCACCGTCGACGACAACCTGAGCCTGCCCCGCATCCCGGAACCGGTGCCCGGCGCTCGCGCCCGCCCCGTGAAGTCGGTCACCACCGGACCAACCGGCTTCGAGGGGGAGGGCTTCCCGGTCCGCCGCGCCTTCGGCGGCGTCGACATGGCCGACATCGACCCGTTCATCCACATGGACCAGATGGGTGAGGTCGAGTACGCCCCCGGCGAGCCCAAGGGAACCCCCTGGCACCCACACAGAGGCTTCGAGACCGTGACCTACATGATCGATGGCACGATGATGCACCAGGACTCCCACGGTGGCGGTGGTGTGATCACCAACGGCGACACCCAGTGGATGACCGCCGGCTCGGGGATCCTCCACAT
>CAYQZO010000236.1:2532-3853 GCA_964421925.1 uncultured Acidimicrobiaceae bacterium | reverse complement strand
GGCGTTCGGCGGTGCGGGCAGCTTGCTCAACGTCGCCGACATCGGCGCCGCCGCCGCCGGCACCGAGATCGGCTACCTGGAACCGACCGTGGTGACCACCGGCGGCGACACCGTGCCCTACCGGCCCGCCCACGACCCCGACGGCGCCGCCTCGTTGGAGACGCTGCGCGCCGACACCCTGGTCGTGGAGGCGCCGGTGCCCGGCTATGTCGATGTGGTGGTGCCCACCATCGGCCAGCTCATCGTCGGTCTGGACGGCGTCACGGTGGTGCGCGGCGAGGGCGAGGTCGCCCGCCGCTTCGAGATCGCTACCGCCCGCACCGAGACCGCCGACGACGGTACGCAGGTGACCGTGCCGAGCCGGCAAACCCGCTTCATCAAGCCCGGGTTGTGGGATCGCTTCCTCCGCCTGGCCTCACGACCCGAGGCGGCCTTCTTCTTCCTGGTGGCCGCGATCGCCACCGCCACCTTCGAGTTCTACGCAGCGGGGCCCGGGATCAGCGCCGCGGTCGCCGCCATTGCCTTCGTCCTCGCCGGGTACGGCATGGCCACCCTTCCCATGTTCTGGCCTGCGGTGGCCGGCACCGTGGGCAGCCTCGCCCTGTACACGTGGGACTTTCAGCGCAATCGGGTGGGCTGGCGCACCGTCGCCGGTGCTCTGGTCCTGCTGGCCTCCGGGCTCGCCTACAGCGCGGCCCGACCCCAGTACGCCCCGATCTGGTGGGTCGTCGTCATCGTGGTGGTCGGGTCCGCCCTCTTCTACACCGTGGCGCTCACCACCGTGGTCCGGTCCCGATTCGCAACGAGCACGATCGGACGGGACCGGCTCATCGGACGAACGGGGAGAGCGGAGCAGGCGCTCGCCCCGGACGGGGTCGTCGTGGTCGACGGTGCCCGGTGGCGGGCCCGCTCGCACCGGGAGGCCGGCATCGGCGTCGGTGACCCCGTCGAGATCACAGGGATCGACGGCATCGTGCTGCTGGTGGACCGGGCCGCGGACTGAGGCCGCGAGAAAAACCGCCCCGGCTGGCACGATTTCCCTGGCGCCGGCAGGGAGAGCGCGGCTAGGTTCCTTTGCTGGACAGTGGAGCGAGAACCGGGGAGGCGTCTCGAAAGTGATTGTCGTTGATCGATCGTGGCAGCCCGTTGCCTTGTGCCGGGGAAGCCACTCCCACCTCTTCTTCCCCCCAAGCAACTCCGAACGGAAGGACGAACGAGAACGACGCGAGATGCGAGCCAAGTCGATCTGCAAAGTCTGCCCGGTCAACGAGGAGTGCCTGCGATACGCACTCGAGATCCGGGAGCCGTACGGCATTTGGGG
>CAYQZO010000236.1:0-2432 GCA_964421925.1 uncultured Acidimicrobiaceae bacterium | reverse complement strand
ACCGTGCGGCCGGTGCGGTCGAGCCACTCGAGGAGGGGCACGGCCTGGCGTCGTGACAAACCGAGGGCGTCGCGGAAGGCGGCGACGGTGAACGGCTCCTCGATCCGGTCGAGCGCGGCGACGATCTCATCGATCTGGCCCGGCAGGTAGACGAGGTCGTCCCCCACTGCCACCAGGTCCCCCGTGCGCACGAGAGCATGGCGCACCTCGTCGGAGATGCCGAGCTGCCCGGCGCGGGGAACGGCAAGCGACCGCGACAGGGCCTCCCGCGCCGCTTCCCAGGTCTGCTCGTCATCGGCGTCGAGGGTCGAGGTGAACCCCGTTGTGCGCACGGTCGGCCCGTCGCTCACCAGCTCCGGTGATTGCTCGATCAAGGCGGCAAGCTCCCCCTGGGCCACTCCGAGCCGTGAGGCAAGCGAGGAGACCGGCATCCCGGGCCGTAGCGGGTGTTCGGTGTGAAAGGTGGCAACCAGCGCTTGTGCCCGCTCGATCTGCCCGGAGGCGCTGTCCTCCGAGATGTATCTACCGGCCGTGGCGGTGATGCCGTCGGGCCTTCCCCCACCGGTCGCCGCCGCCACCAGGGAGGCATCGACGGCACCGTGCACCGCCACCAGCACCCCGGCAAGGGCATCCGGGTCGCCGAGGGCCGCATCGAGCGATGCGGCCTGCTCGGGAGTCGGGCGGTCGACCGGCACCGGATCCAGCACCACGCCGCCGCCCACAACGCGCCGCCTCCCCGTGTCACGCAGGATGAATCGATCCCCGATCTCGACCGGAAGGGGGCGGCGCAGCCGAGCCACCGCATAGCCGTCGTCGAGCCGGCGGATGCGCGCCGGCACGGTGGCCGTGCCCAGGTGAACGTGGTAGTCGTCGCGATCCGAGATCTCGTCGCTCGCCCGGGGAGGGTGGAGTAACCGGACCAGCATCCGCGCGGAGAGGACCGCATCGCCGGTGCGCATCAACACCACACCGCGCTCGAGCTGGTCCCGGTCGAGACCGGTGACGTTGGCGGCCACGCGAGTGCCGGGTTCGACCCGGGTCAGGGATTCCTCGTGCGACTGCAGCCCCCGGACCCGCACCGGCCCGCCGGGCACCGCCTCGAGCCGGTCCTCGGCGGCGAGTGAGCCGCCGGTGAGCGTTCCCGTCACCACCACGCCCGCTCCTGCGACCAGGAAGCTGCGGTCGATCCACAGCCGGGGCCGTCCCCGGTCGACGCTGGGTCCGGCGGCATCGAGGGCGGAGGCCAGGGCGGCGCGCAGCTCCTCCAGCCCGATGCCGGCGGGTGCAGCCACCTCCACGATCGGCCAGGAGGCGCCGACGGTTCCCGCGAGGTGCCCTTCCACGTCCGAGCGTGCGAGCTCCACGAGCTCCGGGTCGGCAATGTCGACCCGGGTGAGGGCCACCACGCCGTGGCGGACATCGAGCAGGTCGAGCACGGCGAGGTGCTCCTCGGACTGGGGCATCCACCCCTCGTCACCGGCTACCACCAGGAGGGCCACGTCGAACCCGCCCACCCCGGCGAGCATGTTGCGCACGAACCGCTCGTGGCCGGGGACGTCGACGAATCCCACCCGATGCCCGTTCACCTCGGCCCAGGCGAATCCGAGGTCGATGGTCAGACCCCGATCCTTCTCTTCCTGCCAGCGGTCGGGGTCGCGGCCGGTGAGCGCTCGGACCAGCGTCGATTTGCCGTGATCGACGTGACCGGCCGTGCCGACGATCGGCATCAGGCGAGGGCGGCGGAGACGATGGGGTCTTCGTCGGGGAGCACGCTGCGCAGGTTGAGCTGGACGGCGCCCTCGTGCCGGGACCCGATCACGGGGGGATCGTGGTCGGCGAGCGAGCGCCACCGCTCCTCGGCGTTGCCCTCGAGGCGGATCACGGGTGTCGGGATGGTCCGACCGGGGACGGAGCCGGCACCCGGGACCGATTCGCCGTCGACGATGTCCCCTTCGGCTCCGGACGTGGCGAGCACCGCCTCGGCCCTGCGCCGGATTGCATCCTGGGGCGTCGTCGCCATCACCCAGAACGGAAGCTCGGCGGCGCGACCCGATGCGTAGGTCTCGAAGAGGGCGGTGAGCGCGGCGATGGTGCGATGGTCGATGCGGACCGCCCGGGCCACCGGGTGCCCGGCCATGGCGCCGATGGCGGAAGCGGTGCCGACGGCGATGCCGGCCTGGGGACCGCCGAGCAGCTTGTCGCCGCTGAACAGCACCACGTCTGCGCCATCGGCGAGCGTCTGGCGAGCCCCTGGCTCGTCGCGGAGCCACCCGGGGGGGCCGCCATCGAGCCACGGGGTCCTGGTGTCGAGCAACCCGGAGCCCAGATCGGCGATGAACGGCTTGCCGGCATCCCGGGCGATGGCGCCCATCTCTGCGTAGCCGACGGCTTCGGTGAAGCCCTGGACGCGATAGTTGGATGGGTGGACCTTG
>CAYQZO010000235.1:0-3861 GCA_964421925.1 uncultured Acidimicrobiaceae bacterium | reverse complement strand
CGGCGCGGACCGCTACCGACACCGGGCGCACCGTCCCTCGATCTCGAAGCGGTGCCCGGACACGGCGAAGTCCGAGGAGGCGGCGAAGGCGGCCACCAGCCGATCCACCAGCGCCTCGTGCTCCGGGGAGGCGGTGACGTCGTCCACGGTCCCGCAGTTGACGCACACCAGGTGGTGGTGGTGCTCGTCGAGCCACTCGGCCAGCTCGTAGCGGGTCTCCTCGGCGCCGTGGTGCTGGGAGAGAATTCCCGCGTCGGCGAGCACGCCAAGGCTGCGGTACAGCGAGGACAAAGGCACCGATCCGGAGAGGTCGGCGTGCAGCTCAGTTGCCGTGCGCGGCCCGTCGGCACCCGCCACCGCAGCCAGGACCCGGCGCCGTCCCACGGTGAACCGTACGCCGTGGTCGGCGAGCCGGTGCTCCACGTCCCGCTCCAACTGTTGCGACACCACCGATCCCCTGATAGCTTTCTCAGATAATAAGAACCATTCTCATTTGATGCAAGAGGTTGGGAATGCGCATAGCGATGGCGATCACCCTGGCGGCGACGCTGCTCCTCGCCGCCTGCAGCGGGGGGCCGGCGGGGGACGACGAGGTCACGGTGGTGGCGACCACCAGCATCCTCGGTGACGTCGCCCGTCAGGTGGCCGGCGACCGTGCAACCGTCGAGGTCCTCATCCCCATCGGGGTCGATCCCCACGAGTTCGCCCCCTCCGCCCAGGACGTGGCCCGGCTCGCCACCGCCGACCTGGTAGTGGCCAACGGGCTCGGCCTCGAGGAATCGTTGGCCGACGTGCTCGATGCCGTCGCCGAGGACGGGGTGAGCGTCCTCGAGGTGGGCCCGCACCTAGAGCCGCTCCCCTTCGCCGACAGCGACGACCTCGACCCCCACGTGTGGATGGACCCGCTCCGGATGAAGACCGCGGCGGACGCCATCGCCACGGCGCTGTTCCTCCTCGACGGGGACGACGCCTACACCGCTGCCGCCGAGTCCTATGCCGCCGAGCTGGACGCCGCCCATACCCACATCGAGGAGCTGTTCTCGGCGATCCCCGAGCGGCTCAGGAAGCTGGTGACCAACCACGACTCCCTGGGCTACCTGGCCGACCGCTACGGCTTCTCCGTCATCGGCACCGTCATCCCCGGCGGCTCATCGCTCGGCGACCCCAGCTCCGCCGACCTCGCCGCGCTGGTGGCCACCATCGAGGCGGAGCGGGTGCCGGCCATCTTCGCCGACACCACCCGGCCCCGGGCCCTCGCCGAGGCGGTGGCCGCCGAGGTGGGTTTTCCGGTGGCCGTCGTCGAGCTGTACACCGGGTCGCTCGGCGAGCCGGGGTCCGGGGCGGAGACGCTGATCGACATGCTGCTCCTCGACGCCACCAGGATCGCCGCCGCCCTGGGGACGGCGTAGATTCCCCCCGTGGACTGGTTGACCGCCCCCTTCGAGTTTGCCTTCCAGCAACGGGCGCTGGTGGGCGGCTCCCTCGCCGCCATCGCCACCTCGGTGGTGGGCACCTGGGTGGTGCTGCGGGGCATGACCTTCCTCGGCGATGCCCTGGTGCACGGGGTCATCCCCGGCATCGCCGTTGCGCTGCTCTTCGGGTTCAGCCCGCTGCTGGGTGCGGTGGCCGCCGCGGTGGTGATGATCGCCGGCATCAACCTCATCCACCGCCAGACCACCTTCTCCGAGGACACCGGGATCGGACTCCTCTTCGTGGGGATGCTCGGCCTCGGCGTGATCCTGATCAGCCGGCTCCCCTCCTTCGCCGGGAACCTGACCACCATCCTGTTCGGTGACGCTCTCGGGGTCACCCGGGGGGATCTGGTCGTGCTCGCCGTGGTGGCCGTGGTCGCCATCGCCGCCTCGATCCTGTTCTACCGGCCGTTCCTCGTCCTCGCCTTCGACGAGCAGAAGGCCGCCCTGTACGGGCTGTATCCCCGCTGGGCGCACCTGGCGCTGCTGGCGCTGATCACCGTGGCCATCGTCGGCTCCTTCCAGACCGTGGGCACCCTGCTGGTGTTCGGGCTGCTGGTGGGGCCGCCGGCGACCGCCGCCCTGCTGGTGCGGAGGGTGCCCACCATCATGGTGGCGGCGGCGGTGATCGGGGTGGTGTCGGTGGCGGTGGGGCTCATCATCAGCTACCACGCCGACACCTCGGGGTCGGCCACCATGGCGGTGGTGCCGGTGGTGCTGTTCTTCATCGTCCTCACCGCCAAGACGCTGCGGCGGCGGGTGGCGGCATGACCGACTTCGACGTCGCCGTCATCGGGGCCGGGATCGCCGGCGCCTCCGCCGGATACGAGCTCGCCCGGGACCACGAGGTGGTGGTGATCGACCAGGAGCCGATCGCCGGCTACCACACCACCGGGCGCTCGGCGGCGGCGTGGACCGAGGCCTACGAGCGGGGTCCGGTACAGGCCCTGGCCCGGGCCAGCCTTCCCTTCTTGATGGAGCCACCCAATCTGTTCGCCGGGACGCCGCTCCTCAGCCCCATGCCGGTGCTGATCGTGGCCACCGAGGACCAGGAGTCGTCGTTCGCCCGCTTCCTCGACTCGGCGCCCGCCGGCGCCATCGAGGTGCTGGAGGGCGACGCCCTGCGCGCCGCCTGCCCGGTGCTCGGCGACGCCATCGTCGTCGGGGCCCTGGAAGCGAAGGCGAGAGAGATCGACGTGTCCGCCCTCCACCAGGGCTACCTGGCAGGGGTGCGGCTCCGGGACGGTGCGGTCATGCTGGACGCCCCGGTGACCGCACTCGAATCCGGCGGTCACTGGTGGCGGATCGGGGCGGGGGGAACCACCATCACCGCCTCCATCGTGATCAACGCCGCCGGGGCGTGGGGCGACGAGGTCGCCCGCATGGCCGGGATCGAGCCGCTCGGGCTCACCCCGTACCGGCGCACCGCCTTCACCTTCCCCGCCCCCGAGAACGGGGCGGGGTGGCCGATGACCGTCGACGTCGATGAGGGCTGGTACTTCAAGCCCCAAACCGCCCAGTTCCTGGGGAGCCTCGCCGAGGAGACGCCCATGGAGCCACACGACGTGTCCGCCGAGGAGGCCGACGTCGCCCTCGCCATCGAGAGAATCGAGGCCGCCACCACCCTGCGCATCAGAAGGGTGACCTCGGCGTGGGCCGGGCTGCGCACCTTCACCGAGGACCGCTTCCCCGCCATCGGCTTCGAACCCGGCCATCGCGGCTTCTTCTGGCTGGTCGGCCAGGGCGGGTTCGGGATCATGACCGCGCCGGCAGCAGCCCGCACCGCGGCCGCACTGGTGGCCAACCACCGCATCCCGGCCGACGTCGCCGATGAGGGCCTCGACCCGGACGTCATCGACCCGGCCCGGTTTCGGGAGCACGGGGGCCGGGAGCGCCATCCGGTCCCCAGCGTGGGGGCGGTGATCATCGACGAGGGCCGGATCCTGCTGGTGCGCCGGGACCGGGGCGCCTATGCCGGCGCCTGGGCCGTGCCTGCGGGGAGGCAGCGGCGCGGGGAGACCATGGTGGATGCGGTGCGCCGTGAGGTGCGAGAGGAGACCGGCCTCGAGGTCGCCGTCGGCGACCCGGTGTGGATCGGGGACATCCTCGACCCGGGATACCCTCCCGAGTACCACTACACGGTGGTCGACTACGCCGCCTTCGTCACCGGCGGTGAGCTGCGCGCCGGCTCCGATGCCGCCGAAGCCCGCTGGGTGGAACTCTCCGAGGTGCGGGAGCTGCACCTCACCCCGACGATGGAAGAGATGCTGGAACGGCTGGGGTATTAGAGAGCTACGAGCTACCAGCTACCAAACTCGGTCGTTCGTGTCTACGACCGTCTCTGAGGGGGTCCTACACACGAACGAACTGGAAACGCAGCTAGCAGACC
>CAYQZO010000234.1:0-3871 GCA_964421925.1 uncultured Acidimicrobiaceae bacterium | reverse complement strand
CGGTTGAGCTCGACGGCCTCGGCGGTTTCCTCCTCGAGCCGGGCCGCGACGACGCCGCGACGGGAGACGAGGGCAGAGAGCTCACGCTCATCGCGGGCGGCGGCGGCCTCGAGGGCGGTGAGGTCGCCGCGCAGGTTGGCGATCACCCCTTCAGCGGACAGCTGCATCTGCTCGCCGAGAGCCCGCTCCTCCTCCTCGAGGCTGTCCAGAACCAACGCCAGCCGCTCATTGTCGGCGGCGGCCTTGTCGGCGGAGGCGATGACCCCGATGAGCTCGGTGTTCAGTTCCGCGTTCTCGCCCTGGAGGTCGGAGCGCCGTTCGTCGGCGCCCTCCAACCGGCTTTCGATGGCGACCCGGCGCTCGGCGGCAACGACCCCGATGCGGCGCAACCGCTCCGTGACCGTCTCCAGCCGGGCAGCCGCCGCCGTATCCCGTTGCAGGGCAGCACCCGCTTCGCCCGCCGATGAGCGCAGGTTGGACAGAGCCTCGATCGCCTGCTCGAGATCCTTCGCATCACGGGCAACGGCGACGCTGCGCTGTTGATCCTCCTCCTCGGCTTTCGCTCGCCTGCCATCGATGGTGCGGAGCTCTTCGCCGCCGAGCCACAGCCGAAGGGCTCTGGCCTCTGCCTTCACGCCGTCGTAGCGCGCCGCCGCGTTGGCCTGACGTTTGAGTGGCCGGAGCGCCCGCCGCTTCTCGCCGAGGATGTCGTTGAGCCGCTCGACGTCGAGCTCGGTCGCTTCCAGCCGGCGCACCGCGCGGTCACGGCGGGCCCGGTGCTTGGTGATCCCGGCGGCTTCCTCGATGACGGCCCGGTGTTCGTCGGGCCGTGCGTTGAGGATCTCTCCGATCTGGCCCTGGGAGACGAGCACGTGCTGGTGACGCCCCACACCTCCGTCCGAGAGCAGCTCCTGGATGTCGAGGAGGCGGCACGGCGTGCGATTGAGCTCGTATTCGGAAGTCCCATCCCTGTGCAAGCGCCTGGTGATGGTGATCTCGGCGAGGTCCACCGGGAGGAAGCCGTCGCTGTTCTCGAAGGTCAGTAACACCTCGGCCCGGGAGACCTGGGGGCGGGTGGCCGTGCCGGCGAAGCACACATCGTCCATCCGCTCGGTGGGCAGCGACTTGGTGGCCTGGGTGCCCATGACCCAGGCGATGGCATCCAGGATGTTCGACTTCCCCGTGCCGTTTGGGCCCACCACCACGTTCACACCGGCATCGAATTCGAGCCGGGTGCGGTCGGCGAACGACTTGAAGCCGACGAGCGTCAGTCTCTTGAGCAGCACGGAAATGCGAGCTTACCCCCGGAACTACACGACTGTGAGTATCAACAGCTACCAGCTGCCAGCTACCAGCTGCCAGCAAGATGAACCACGCTGATGGCTGATAGCTGACGGCTCAGTAGTCCGAATCACCGTTGGCTCTCAGGGCCTCCAGGGCGAGGCGTGCGGCTTCCTGCTCGGCTCGCTTCTTCGATGAGCCGGTTCCGGTGGCGAGCTCCTCGCCGTTGGACACGACAACAGCCGTGAACTCCTTGGCGTGCTGGGGCCCTGCATCGCGCACCCGGTACCGAACGTCGCGGCCGGCCGCCACCATGACCTCCTGGAGCCTCGTCTTGTAATCGGCCTGTCCGGGAGCGATCGCCCGATCGTCGGCGAGCTGCGACCAATGGCGGGTGACGATGTCCTCGACGCGCTCGTACCCGGCGTCGAGATAGATCGCTCCGAGAACGGCTTCCACGGCATCGGCGATGATCGAATCCTTGTCCCGCCCCCCGGTCTGGCTCTCACCTCGCCCCAACCTCAGCTCGTCGGGGACACCCCATGACCGCCCGATCTCGGCGAGGGCGGGCTCGGCGACGATGGCGGCGCGCACCAGGGTCATCTCCCCTTCGCTGGCGTCGGGCATGGCGGCGTACAGATACTGGGTCACCGCGAGGTCGAGCACCGCATCGCCGAGGAACTCGAGCCGTTCGTAGTGCTCGGATCCCTCGTTCTCGGCCGCGTAGGAAGGGTGGGTGAGGGCCTGATCGCGCAGGGCGGGGTCGGCGAAGCGATGACCGATGGCGTCTTCGATCATGGAGCGGCTGCGACGTCGATCCCGTCGGCGATCCTGGAGACCAGACCGCTCTCCACACCCTCGGCCGCCATCCGGATGGCGTTGTCGATCGCCCGGTGCGAGCTCGAGCCGTGCCCGATCACCACCACCGCCTCGGTTCCGACCAGGTGGGCACCACCCGTCGTCTCCGGGTCTACCCGGATGCGCAGATCCATGAATGCTGGAGCAAGCGTGGCGAGCGCCTCCTGATACTCATCGCCTTCCACAGCCTCCAGGAGCAGCCGGAACATGGCGCGGGCGGCGCCCTCTCCCGTCTTGAGCAGGATGTTCCCCGTGTAGCCGTCGGTCACGAGCACATCGGCGACATCGCGTCCCAGATCGGTCCCCTCCACGTTGCCCACGAAGTTGAGCCCCTCGGCGACCTCGAGGAGCTCATAGGCGACCCGTTCCAGCGGGCGGCCCTTTCCGGGCTCCTCCCCGATGTTGAGCAAGGCGACGCGAGGTGAGTCCAGGTGGCGGTAGACCTCGGCCACCGCGGACCCCATCACCGCGAACTGATGGAGGTGCTCGGGTCGCACGTCCAGGTTGGCGCCGATGTCGATGACGACTTCACCGGTCGGGAACACCGATGCGATCGCGGGCCGGGCGACCCCGGGCAGCCTGCCGATGATGAACGCGGCGGCGGCCAGGGTGGCTCCCGTGGATCCGGCCGACACCAGCCCATCGGCCAGCCCATCGTCGACCAGGCGCGCCGCCACCATGATCGATGCCCCGCGCTTGTCGCGGAGTGCCCGGGCCGGGTCCTGGTGCATGCCGATGACCTCGGAGGCGTGCACGACGGGCAGCTCGGCCTGGAAGCGCTCCAGTATCGGCCCGATCTGCTCCTCATCACCGACGAGGACGACGTCGACTCCCGCCTGGGCTGCGTCAAGGGCACCGCGGACGACCTCGAGCGGAGCGTGGTCCCCACCCATCGCGTCCACGGCGATCCTGGGCATGGTGTTCAGACTTCGATGACGATACGGCCGTCGTAGGTACCGCAGTTCTTACAGACGCGGTGGGGTACGTGCTTGGCGCCACATCGCGAGCACGTGGCCAGCGGGGGCGCGGCCACCTTCCAGTTCGCCTTGCGGCGCCTGGTGCGGGACCGCGACATCTTCTTCTTCGGTACGGCCATGAGGAACCTCGGTTGATCAGTCCCCGGGCGGCAGCAGATCGCGCAGCACAGCGAACGGCGAGTCGTCCGGGAGATCGGTATTCAAGTCCGTTTCCGCTGTACTCACAACCAGTTCGCACCCGTCGGGGCATTCCGGGAGCAACGGGAGCGAAAGCAGGGCCTCGTCGCGCAGGAACGGCTCCAGGTCGATCTCGGTCTCCTCGATCGGATAGGACTCCTCGTCGGGGTGCTCTTCGAAGAGGCCGGTGACCTGCTTGTCAACGTCCTCGAGGTACGGGGTGAGGCAGCGCCGGCACGTGTGCTCCGCCCGAAAGGCCAGCGTCCCCATGACCAGGATCGACCCGGGAAGGGGGGACAAGGTCAACTCGGCGCGCAACGGTGGTTCGCGCTGGATGGTGCTCAGCTCGAGGCTCCAGTCGACCGCGGCCTCCACCACGTGCCGACGGGGCGGAGCATCCCGCCCCAGCAGGTCAGCGACGTCGATGCGAAAACTGTCCGGCATACCGCCCGAAGCTTATTGGTAGCGTTGCTGTCACAGGAGGTGCCCATGAGTGAATTCGACGACATGGTTCGCGAGCTCGCCGACATCGATATCAAGCTCCGGGACCTGCCTCCCGACGCCTTCAACGAGCGGAT
>CAYQZO010000233.1:0-3872 GCA_964421925.1 uncultured Acidimicrobiaceae bacterium | reverse complement strand
CCTGGACGGCGAAGTCGACCACGGTGGTGGTTCCCCCGAAGGCGGCGGCCCGGGTGCCGGACTCGAAGTTGTCGGATGCCACGGTGCCACCGAAGGGAAGCTCGAAGTGGGTGTGCACGTCCAGGCTGCCGGGGACGACGTACTTGCCGCCGGCATCGATGATGGTGTCGGCCTGCCAGTCGTGGGCCCCCGGCGCGGCGACCCCGGCGATGGTCTCTCCGTCGATGAAGACGTCGGCCTCGGTCGTGTCGATGGCGGTGACGACGGTCCCGCCCGTGATCAGGGTGCTCATGGCGTGTTCGTCCTCCTCAGCTCAGATCCTTGATCGTATCGACCATGATCGAGGCCGCCTCCTCGGTCTCCTCGTCGGTGATGCTCAGCGGCGGGGCCAGGCGGAGCACGTTGCCGTAGAGGCCGCCTCTGCCCACCAGCAGGCCCCGCTGCTTGGTGCCCTCCATGAACGCTGCCGCCTTGGCCGGGTCCGGTTCGTTGCCTGCGCCCACGGTCTCGATGGCCAGCATGAGCCCCTTGCCGCGCAACTCGGCGATCCATTCCGTGTCGTTCACCACCGGAACCAGGATGTCGCGAAGGCGCGCCCCCTGCTTGAGAGCGTTGCCCTGCAGGTCGTGGTCGAGCAGGTACTTGAGGTTGGCCAGGGCACCTGCGGTGGCGAGCGGGTTGCCGCCGAAGGTGGAGATGGAGTTGGCCGAGAAGGCGTCGATGATGTCGGCCCGTCCCACCACCCCGCCGAGGGCCAGCCCGTTGCCGACACCCTTGGCGAAGGTCATCAGGTCGGGGGTGATGCCGTGGGCCTCGTAGCCCCAGAAATGCTCCCCGGTGCGCCCCCACCCGGTCTGCACCTCATCGGAGATGTAGAGGATGCCGTGCTCGTCGAGCACCTCCTTGAAGGCGCCGAAGAAGCCGTCGGGCGGGGTGGCGAATCCGCCAACCCCCTGAACGGGCTCGGCGATGAAGCAGGCCACGTCCCCCGAGGTCATCATGTCGATCACCTGGCGCAGGTCGTCGACGCAGGCCGCGGTGAAGGCCTCGTCGTCGAGGTGCCCGAACGGGCTGCGCAGCCGGTAACCGCCGTGGACGAAGCTGACGTTGAGCCCGGTGAAGCTGGTGGGCGACCAGGAGCGGTTGGCGGTGACCGCCACCGCGGTGAAGGAGCGCCCGTGGTAGCTGTTGCGCAAGGCGAGCACCTGGTTGGACCGCCGGTAGGCGCTCGCCAGCATGAGGGCGGCGTCGTTCGCCGCTGTGCCCGACGGGGTGAAGAACACCTTGGCGTCCGGGATCCCGGAGAGCTCGGCGATCTGCTCGGCGAGCTCCACCATGGGCTGGGACAGGTACAGGGTCGAGGTGTGCAGCACCTTGGCCGCCTGCTCCTGGATGGCGGCGGTGACCTCGGGCACGCTGTACCCGGTGATGGTGGTGAGAATGCCGCCGAAGCAGTCGAGGTACCGGTTCCCCTCCAGATCCCACACGTGCCTGCCCGCGCCGTGGTCGATGGCGATGGGCTCCTCGTAGTAGATGGCGAGCCAGGCGGGGAGCGCCGCCCGGGTGCGCTTGTGCAGGTCCTCGTGAATACCCACGGTCACGCCTCGGTTAGCGACCCGTAGGTCTCCGGGCGGCGGTCCCGGTAGAACGCCCACCCGTTGCGGACCTCCTCGATCATGTCGAGGTCGAGATCGCGAATGACCAGCTCCCCCTCCTGGTCGTTGGCCTTGCCGTCGACGAACTGGCCGCGGGGATCGGCGAAGTACGACGATCCGTAGTAGTCGTTGTCTCCGAAGTCGCCCTCGCTCCCCACCCGGTTGATGGCTCCCACGAAGTACATGTTGGCCACCGCCGCCGAGGTCTGCTCCAGCTCCCACAGGTAGGAGGACAGGCCCCGGGAGGTCGCCGATGGGTTGAACACGATCTCGGCCCCGTTGAGCCCGAGCGCCCGCCACCCCTCGGGGAAGTGCCGGTCGTAGCAGATGTAGACCCCGACCTTGCCCACCGCGGTGTCGAAGACCGGGTACCCGAGGTTGCCCGGGCGGAAGTAGAACTTCTCCCAGAATCCCTTCACGTGCGGGATGTGGTTCTTGCGGTACTTGCCGAGGTAGGTGCCGTCGGCGTCGATCACCGCGGCGGTGTTGTACAGGAACCCGGCCATCTCCCGCTCGTAGACGGGGAGGACGATCACCATGTTGAGCTCCTTGGCCAGGGCCATGAAGCGCTGGGCGGTGGGCCCATCCGGGACCGCCTCGGCGTAGTCGTAGTACTCGGCGTCCTGGACCTGACAGAAGTACGGCCCGTAGAACAACTCCTGGAAACAGATCACCTGGGTGCCCTCGGCGGCGGCCTCCCTGGCGTACTTCTCGTGCCGGTCGATCATGGAGTCTTTGTCGCCGGTCCATTCGGTTTGAACCACGGCGGCACGCACCGGTCTTGGCATCTTCGGCTCCTTTGCACGTGCGGAAAAGGGGTCGAGCACGAGGGCCCGGCTCCGCATTTCACTATACGGCTCTCCGCGAAACCCCGAGGACCGGTTCTCAGACGACGTCGTAGGTGGACTGCACCAGGCCGTTCGTGAACGAAGCCGTCGTGACGTGGCGGAGCCGAACATCGCCGCCGGTTGTGCCGAAGAGCGGGATCCCCTCCCCGAGCAGCACCGGCACCGTGGTGATGATCAAGCGATCGATGAGGCCGGCGGCGAGGAAGGACTGGATGACGGCTCCTCCGTCGACGTAGGCCCGGTCCACGCCGCGCGAGTCGAGCTCGAGGGCGATCTCCTCCGGCGTGCCCTCCATGGCCTCGATCTCCGGAAAGGCGGCGGGCGGCTGGAGCGGCCGGTGGGTGAGCACGAACAGCGGCGTGTCCCCGTACGGCCATCCACCCACGGTGTCCATCGTCTCGGCAAAGCCCTCCAGGGTGTCGTAGGTGTTGCGACCCATGAGCACCGCGGACACCGACGCCATGAGGGCACCGAACCCGTGATCCTCGTTGTACGACGGATCGTCGAGGAAGTCGACCGATCCGTCGGGCCGCGCGATGTACCCGTCGAGGCTGGTGGCGATGAACACCGTGCCCTTCATCGGCCGGCCCCGAGCTCGTGCAGCGCGATGAAGGGAAAGATCCCGGTCCCGTGGGCGTCGGGAGCGAAGACGAAGTTGATGGCGTAGTTGCCGACCAGCTTGGCGTCGGTGATGGTCACCGGCTCCGGTCCGTTGAGCACCTGTTCGGTGCGGCTCCTCCCCGAGGGTTCGCGGCAATCGGCGCACTGACAGGCGGCGCGCAGCTCGGCGGCGTCGAACCTCGACACGTCACCGTTGGCCCAGCTGATCGTGACCCGGAGGCCTTCCTCGACCTCGATCCGCTCCGGGGCGACCTCGTCCACCCCCACCGCTACTCGCCGCGCCCCTCGATGAGCGCCGCCCGGAACGGGTGCAGGCTGGCGCCGAAGAGTCCGTCGGCGACGAACGGGTCGTCCTCCATGAAGCGCCGCGCCGCGTCCTCGGAGTCGGCCCTGAAGATGACGACCGCCGGCCCGACGCCGTCCTGGCTGCGCCCGGCGAGGATCAGCTGCCCGGACTCGAACGCGGCACGCAGGTGCTCGAAGTGGGCGGCGGCAACCTGCTCGTCCGCCTCGGTCCAGGCATCCGGGTCCGTCGCCAGCTCCGGTCGCGGCCCCGGTGTGAAGTGGTAGAGGAACTCGTCGCTCACGGACCGAGGATACGTCGTGCCCGATACGCTAGGAACATGGTTCGGATCACCGGGCTCGCCGAAGGCGTCGTCGACGACGATCACCTCCCCGGTGCGATGGCGTCGATTCTGGACGAGCTGCGCATCGACGGGACGGCAACCCACTGCCTGGTGGTCTCCCG
>CAYQZO010000232.1:0-3882 GCA_964421925.1 uncultured Acidimicrobiaceae bacterium | reverse complement strand
TCGATCACCGACCTCCCCATGATGGAGGTGGTGGGAAAGCCGATCGCGGTCAACCCGGACAAGGAGCTGCGCAAGGTCGCCGAGGAGCGGGGCTGGGACATCCTCAAGTTCCAACGGCCGGTCACGATGGAGCCGGCCATCCCCCGCCCCTCGCCCCTCGCCGGGCTGGCCGTTGCCGCCACCCTCGGAGCGCTCGCCGCCGTGCTCGTGCTCCGCCGCCTGCGGGCACGGGTGAGCTGAGCTACGAGCTGCGACGAGCCTCCTTGGCGGCCACTCCGTCGGCACGAGCCGACTCGATGGCCTCGGTGGTCAGCCTGGGCCCGGCGTAGGCCCACAGAACCAACACACCGAGAGCGGCGACGAACCAGGGCATACGCAGGGCCAGCTCCCGGTTGCCCGTCACCGCCTCGGTGACGCTCACCATGAGCCCTCCGATGGCGAGGCCGATGGGCATCATGCCCCACCCGAAGAAGCGGTACACCGAGTTCACCCGGCCCAGGAGGTCGTCGGGGATGATGGTCTGGCGGAACGCCACCGTGACCACGTTCCACAGCACGGCGGCGAAGGTGAAGGTGGCGAACCCGAGGAAGGCCACAACCCAGTTGCTGGTCAGCCCGATCAACAACGTCGTAATGATCCCGAGCACGAAGGTGACCGCCAGCGACGGCCCGCTCCCGATGCGAGCGCTGATCCGGGGGCCGAGCAGCCCGCCGACGACCCCGCCGAGCGCTCCGGCGACACCGAGAACGGCGAAGAGGAAGGCGTCGACGTCGAGCACCTCCTGGGCGAAGAGCACGAAGGTGGCAAACACCATGCTGGACAGGCCATTGAGCAGGCCGAGGACGATGGCCATGGGACGAAGCAGGGGATGGCCCCACAGCCACCCCACCCCTGCTTTGATCTCGCCCCACCAGTCCACCTTGGCGTCGAGCTCGGCCCTGTCCCGCTCCACCATGTAGGAACCGGCGATGGTGAACAGGAGCACGGCAGCCACCGCAAAGGTGGCGGCGTCGAAGAAGAAGGGGAGGGCGAAGGCGATCCCGATGAGGAGGCTGCCGAGCGGGGGCCCGGCGAAGCTGTTGGCCACCAGCTCGGCGCTCCACAGGTTGCCGTTGGCCCGCTCCAGACCTTCGGGGGCAACCATGGCGGGAAGGATGGTCTGTGCCGAGTTGTCGTAGAGCACCTCGGCCATGCCGAACAGGAGAGCGCTGACGAGGAGGGTCACGTAGATGATCCAGTTGGTGTCGACCTCGGCCGTGCCCACGTCCGCAGGCGCGGGGAGCATGCCGGCCTGCGTCATCACGATGAGCGCTACCCCCACCGTCAGCACGGTGCGGAACACGTTCATCGACACCATGATCTTGCGTCGGTCGACACGGTCCGTGATCACCCCGGCGGGGAGGGAGAACACCAGCCAGGGCAAACGCTGGAAGACGGCGATGGTGGAGATGAGGAGCGGGTTGCGGGTGGCTGCCGACGCCGGCCACGGGTAGGCGATGAAGGCCACGCCGTCGCCGAGGTTGGACACCACCGACGCCGACCACAACTTCCAATAGGAGGTACCGAGGAGCACCTTGGTCTTCGCTGCGGTCTCGGCGGTGGGCTCGGCCGAGGTTTCGGTCACGAAGGGCCTCCATTGTCCAGGATGGGGAGGTCGGTCGGATACACCATGGCGAGCAGCCCGTAGACCCGGTTCCCGGCACGAGGCTCGGCGGCGAAGCGGGCGGCGAGGGCGACGAGCTCGTCGGCAAACTCGGCTGCCCGCTCCTCGGGGATACGGGCCCGGCGCACGGTGAACATGGGCAGGGCCTCGCCCTCGACGTGGCGCACCTCACGCAGGGCGGCGTGCACCATGTACAGGGGGTCGGTGGCGTCGACCGGGCCGCCCATCACGATGGTCCGCCCCACCCGTCCGTAGTATTTCTCGGTCATCGCCCGCACCTTTGCGGTGCGCACGATGTGGACGAGGCCGACGTCTTCGAGCACCTTGAGGTGGTAGCCGACGGTCCCTTTGGGGATGTCGAGGGCATCGGCGAGCTGGGAGGTGGTGGCAGCTCGGTCGAGCAGAAGGTCGAGGATGAGCAGCCGGGTATCGGAGGCGAGCGCCTTGAGCGCCTCGGGCGTGTCGGCGGCGACTTCGTCGGCGATCTCGTAGTCGAGCTGTTGCGCCTCGGTCATGGGGACGAATTGTCGGGGAATCCCGACAATTTGTCAATCCCGACGGTTTGTCAGACCAAGCGACATGTCAGTCGGCCGTGGCCGGCTCCTCTTCCTCCGCTTCGCCGTCGGCGCGATCCGGGTCGTCCTCGATCCCGGCCGCCTCCGCGTAGGTCCAGTCCGACGCCTTGACCACCCCGGAAAACCCGCCGTTGGCCCACCACATGAGCAGCACAACGGTCGACAGCGCCGCAGCCACCCCAAGGATGAGCCAGGGATCGATGGCGAACCCCTCCTGGGGTTCCGGGGCCACGGGGACATCTGCAGCGAACACGGCGGGGTCGATGCCGAGGGCGGTGAGGCGCGACCCCGAGGAGATGGCGGTGGTCCCGTCCTCCTCGATGTACTCGAAGGCCACCGTGATGTCCTCCTCGCCGGTGAGGCGCACCACGTTCCCCCACACCCCCTCGGATCGCTCGACCAGGGCGAGGGTGGGGAGCTCGCCGGCGAGCCCGACCATGCGGGCCAGCACGGCAGTGGGCTCGCCCTCGACCTGGACGCTGAGGTCGATGACGAACGCGCCGGTGGTGTCGAGCACTTGCGCCTCAGCCTCGATGAACGGCGGCTGGAGCGTCACGGACAGGAGAATGGCGAGCAGCAGGCCCATCGGGGCATTTTACGGAGCGATCGACAGTTGACTTGAGCCGATGACCAGGCCAACCCGACACGAGCAGGCCCAGGCGATCCTGCAGCGCAAGGCCGCCCGGCTCGCCTCGCAGATCCTGGAGCGGCGTGCCTCCACCGCTGCGGACTTCGCCGAAGCCTTCACCCTGGAACGGGTCGACGTGGTCGCCGAGATCGACAGCGTGGATGCCTTGCTCGCCGTCGGCCGCAACCGGGTGGGTCCACGCGACGGCCTCTACGTCATCGAGGAGGACGGCGGCTTCCGGGTGTACATCCAGGAGCGAGGCATCCCGGAGCGGGAGGTAGCCGGGCTCACCTTCGACGAGGCCCGGGAGGCGGTCATCGACCGGGTGATGCTGTTGAACGGGATTCCGTACGAGCTGTAGATGGCCTCCCCCGCTTCGCGGGGGAGGCGCGAGCGGAGGGGGCTCCGAAGCACGAACCCCCTCTGCGCCGGACCCTTACGGGTCCGCCGCGTCTCCCCCGCACAGCGGGGGAGACGAACCAGGGTCAGCTCCGCGTCCGCTCCAGGTGGCCGCTGAGGTGATCGGCGCCGTCCGGAACCGCGGTGGTGGCCATCCCCATCTCGTAGTCCAGTGAGTCCCCGTCGACCCGGAGCCGCCTCCAGGCGCTGATCATCCTCTCGTCGTGGGCCAGCGCCGTGCTCTCCAGCTCGGCGATCAGCGAGCCGCCGTCCAACTCCACCCTCCCGCGCAGCACCTCGACCCGGTCGCGGCCCTGGGCGTTGAGCACGAGCACCCCGCCGTCTTCGTCCTCGAAGATGAACCCGGTCTCCAGGTGCGACACCACCTCGTCTTCGTCCCTTTGTCGCCAGGTCGTCTGCCGGTAGTGCAAGCCCCCACCGGTCGCGCTCACCTCGAGCACCTCGCGATAGGTGAAGGACTCCATGGTGGGAAAGCCGCCTTCTCCGGTGCCTTCCCACCTTCCGATCAACCGTTCCATCGTCATCGCAGCCACACCTCGTCGCCGGTCTGGATGATTACGGGTGCGGTGATGTGGGAGACGTCCACGATGTGGCCG